>JAFVQT010000035.1 GCA_017504655.1 Clostridia bacterium
GTGCTCGCATCTAAGCCTTTAAATCTCACTTTGTAAGAGTTAGGCTAAATACACGGATGCAACGTCACGTTGCCGTCACGTTGCTGACCACAGAGGTCTACCAAGTCTTTTCTGGCTCACGAGCCTTGGTGTGCTCGCATCTAATCCTTTAATTTAAAGGCGTATAAACTTCGGTATGCTGTGTTTCTACAAATTGCTCTTGACTGGGATGACCAACAAGGTCTATCCCATCCAATATCAATTTGCGAGCTTTTTTTGCTCGTATCTAAGCCTTTAAAACTCACTTGATATAGGTACAAACAAAGGTATATCTCGTTAGCTCTTTTAATACAAACAAAAAGCCCGACTTTTTAGAAAAGTCGGGCTTAATTTATTTGCTGTATAAAATTAACCTACGATAACGTCGATACCTCTAAGCTGATTGACAAAATTAGCAACGTCCGCTTTTACAATCTCAGAGTCGGCGTCGTATTCATCTAATATGGCGTTTACAATAGCTTCTTCGGTGGTGTCGTGCTGTAAAAGCTTAAAAATTGTTGCACCAACGTCGTTTAAAGAAAGCATGCCTTTAAAGCTGCGTGCAGCTTCACCCGTTGCAACAGCATATTTTTTACCACCAACTTCTCTTACGACAAAACCGGATTTTACTCTCATAATAGCCTCCTATAGCATTTATATTATACACTAAACCTCGTTTAAATACAATACTTTTTTATAAAAATTTTAAAAAGCCGGGAGATTTTAATTAAAATCTGCCATTTTTAGTATAAAATGCCTTACAATTCACTTGTTTTTAATCAAAAAACAACCCTTTATATCTTAGTGTTTACAACGTTTTGAGGGTTTCCGTTTAAAAAAGACACAGCGTTTTCAAAGGCAACCTTTAACAGTCTGCGCCTTGCCTCCTCCGTTGTCCAAGCGATATGAGGGGTGATAATGCAATTGTCAAGACCGTGCAAAGGGCAGTCCTTTTGCATGGGCTCCTTAGTTAAAACGTCAAGCGCTGCGCCGGCAATTTTTCTTGATTTAAGAGCATTTGCAAGTGCAGGTTCGTCTATTACGCCGCCTCTTGATGTGTTGATAATAAATGCAGTCGGCTTCATAAGTGAAAGGGTGTATTCGTTAACGGTTTTTTCAGTCTGCGCGTTCAGTGGAGAATGCAAGGTTAAATAGTCGCTTTGCTTAAAAAGCTCGTCCTTTTCAACTAAGGTTACGCCTTCAACCTCCTTTGGTGTTCTTGTATAAGCGATAACCCTCATACCCATTGCGATGGCTCTTTTTGCAACGCTTATTCCTATGTCACCAAGCCCGAATATTCCCAGTGTCTTGCCTTCAATTTCAGAAAATTTATACGGAAAATATGAAAAGGTGCTGCTTTCTATCCACTTTCCGCCGTGCGTGGATTTATTGTAAAGCGAAAGGTTAGACGCAAGCTCTAAAATAAACGTCACTGTAAGTTGAGCTACAGATGAGGTTGAATAAGCAGGTACGTTGCAAACTGTAACACCGCGCTTTGTTGCCTCATCTAAATCAACGTTGTTAAAGCCCGTGGCAAATATACCTATAAACTTAAGGTTTTTTGAAGCCTCGAAAAGCTCCTTGTTATAAGCTGTTTTATTTATAAAAACAAGCTCGGCGTCCCTTACCGCCTCTTTTAAATGCTCGCCCTTTATCGAGTTGTAATATTCTACGCTACCGAGCCCGTCAAAGGGTGAAAAGTCCATATCGCCGGTAGTTAACGTGTCCCTTTCTAAAATGACAACTTTCATTATAAAACCCTCTATAAATCGATTATTTGTATAAAAGCACACGGTTTTACCGTGCGCCTTTAATTTACCAGTCTTGTCTGTCACTGATTTTAATATCGTCGTAATACTCAAAGTATTTGCGCTTGAAATCCTCGTTTGCAGACTTCTTTTTTTTATAAGTAGCTTGCTTTTTTGCAGGCTCAGTTTTTTTCTCTTGGCTTTTTGCAGTTTGATTATCTTGCATAGTTAACCTCTCGAAATTCTTAAATATACCATAAGCACGGCAATATCTGCAGGGTTTACGCCCGAAATTCTCGATGCCTGACCAAGGCTTTGCGGGCGAATTTTAGCAAGCTTTTCCTGAGCCTCGTTTCTAAGCCCCGATATTTGATAATAGTCAATATCCTCGGGAATTTTCTTTTCATCGAGCTTTCTCGTCTTTTCAATTTGCTCAAGCCCCTTTTTGAGATAGCCCTCATATTTGGCATCCGTTTCAACTCTTTCTAAAATATCGTAGGGGTAGTTCTTAAACAATCCGAAATATTCCATAATATCCTCAAGCGAAATATTTCTCTTTATCATATCCCTGACCGAAAGCCCACCGTAAACGTCGCCCGTGCTCTTTGCCTTTATAAACTCCTTAGTTTCCTTAGGTGAAAGGTTGACTGATATTTCCTCGTTGAGCTTTTCTATCAGCCTTTTGCGCTCTAAAAATTTAGTATATCGCTCGTCTGTGACAAGCCCGACAGCACGGCCCTTTTCGGTAAGACGGCTATCTGCATTGTCTTGGCGGAGGAATATTCTGTATTCTGCCCTCGACGTCATCATTCTGTACGGCTCGTCTGTGCCCTTAGTTACAAGGTCGTCAATAAGCACGCCTATATAAGCCTCGTCACGGCTTAAAACGAGAGGCTCTTTGCCCTGCATTTGCATAGCAGCGTTGATGCCCGCTATAAGACCTTGCGCGGCAGCCTCCTCGTAACCGCTCGTGCCGTTTATCTGACCTGCCGTAAACAAGCCTTCAATTGCTTTAAATTCGAGTGTGGGCTTAAGGTCTAAGCTGTCAATACAGTCGTATTCAATGGCGTATGCGTAGCGCATTATTTTACAGTTTTCTAAGCCGTTAATCGACCTATACATGGCTATTTGCACGTCATGTGGGAGTGATGTGGACATTCCTTGAACGTAAATTTCGTTAGTGTCTGCGCCCTCCGGCTCTAAAAATACCTGGTGTCTGTCCTTATCGCTGAATCTTACGACCTTAGTTTCGATAGAGGGACAGTATCTTGGACCTGTACTTAAAATGCTTCCGTTATAAAGTGGAGAGCGGTCTAAGTTAGAAAGTATTATATCGTGAGTTTTTTGGTTTGTATAAGTTATATAGCAAGGCTCTTGCTTTTTGGGAACGCCGTCCGTCATAAAGGAGAATGGGTATACCCTTGTTTCGCCCTCTTGAATTTCCAGCTTGGAAAAATCTATAGAGCGTTTGTCAAGCCTTGCGGGAGTTCCCGTTTTAAATCTTCTTACGGTAAAGCCTAAATCAATAAGGTTTTTAGTCAAGGCGGTTGCCGGAGCAAAGCCCGAAGGCCCCTCGTCCTTTACCCATTCGCCCGCAATAACCCTACTGTTTAAATAAACGCCCGTTGCAACGATAACCGTTTTGCATGGGATAAGGTAATTAAACGAGGTTACAACGCCTGTTACCCTGCCGTTTTCAACCTTAATCTCGGTGGCCTCGCACTGAATTATGCGAAGGTTAGGGGTGTTTTCAAGGGTGCTTTTCATAATTTTATGATAGGCGTATTTATCCGACTGTGATCTGAGCGACTGCACGGCAGAGCCTTTACCGCGGTTGAGCATTTTAATTTGGAGCATAGCCCTATCGGCATTTATGCCCATTTCACCGCCCAACGCGTCGATTTCTCTTACTAAATGCCCTTTAGCCGTACCGCCGATTGACGGATTGCACGCCATATAAGCGATATTGTCAAGGTTTACGGTAAGAAGGGCAGTTTTATGACCGAGCCTGGCAAGAGCAAGTGCAGATTCTACACCCGCGTGCCCCGCGCCTATTACAACGGCATCGAAATTTTCTTCTAAAAATAAAGCCATATTATTTCTTTAAAATGAGGTTTTTAATATCCTTAACCTCTGTTTGTATACGTTGATTTTCTTTTATAAGCTCTGCAATTTTATCTCTTGCGTGGATGATTGTGGTATAATCTCTTCCGCCGAGTGCCTGACCTATCGTAACGAGTGGGATAGAGAGCATTTCTGTCATAA
This sequence comes from Clostridia bacterium, assembly GCA_017504655.1. Taxonomy (GTDB): domain Bacteria; phylum Bacillota; class Clostridia; order Christensenellales; family Borkfalkiaceae; genus UBA10281. The sequence continues at coordinate 4,032 of JAFVQT010000035.1, forward strand.
GATAAGCACAAATTTGTCTTGGCTCAACAATTTCTTTATTTCTTTTTTTGCCCGTTAGGTCACTGCGCTGTAATTTGTAGAACGAGCAAACGGCCTCAACAATATGGTCAGTAGTTAAAATTTCCTCACGTTCGCCACCGCCAACGCTTTCGGATATAGCGTCCTTGGCAAGTTCTATAGTTATGGGCTTTTCGTGAAGCATTGATGCAAAAAGCACCTTGTTGAGCATACCCTCGAGCGATCTTACGTCGTTGTCGGACATCTCCGCAAGATAAAGCGCAACGTCTAAAGAGAGTATGTATTTGCGCATTTCAGCCTTTTTTTGGAGTATGGCAATCTTCGTTTCTATATCGGGTGGAAGAACCTGCGCCATAAGCCCACCCTCGAACCTCGTCTTTAATCTGTCCGATAAAAGCTCGATTTCCTTAGGGTGGCAGTCTGCAGAAAGAACTATCTGCTTGTTCTGACCGTAAAGCTCGTTAAAGGTGTGGAAGAATTCCTCTTGAGTAGATTGCTTTTTAGCAAGGAATTGCACGTCGTCAATAATTAAGACGTCAACGTTTCTGTACTTATTTTTAAAGTCCATACCCTCTTGCGAGTAAGCCTTGCCCTGACGGAGGTTAGAAATAAGGTCGCTTGCAAATTTTTCGCAGGTCGCGTATAAAACGTTCAGGGTTGGGTTATGAACCTTTATGTAATTTGCAATGGCGTGCATTATATGCGTTTTACCAAGCCCTGCGCCACCGTATATAAACAACGGGTTATAGCTGTTGCCGGGGTTGTCCGCAACTGCCTTAGACGCAGCGTAAAGGTAGCGGTTAGATGGCCCAACCACAAACGTGTCAAAGGTATATTTAGGGTTTATGGGGGTAGATTCAATCACATCGCTTGGCGAGGTGTAGCCCTTGCGCTTTAAATAGTCCTCTTTATTATCGCCAACGTAAAGCTCAATATCCGTAAGCCCGGTGTTAGTTCTTTTAAGGGCAGCCCTTATTTTATCGTGAAGCCTTGTTGCAACCTCGGATGCAAACGTTTCCGACTCGGTTGCCAAGATAAGCTTAGTTCCGATAACGTCGATAGGCTTAAGGTTTACGATATAAGTGTTATACGATATAGGGCTAACCGAAACCTGAAGCTCCTTTAAAGCCATGTCCCAATACAATTTGTAACTTTCCATTTTATCCTCTTTTTGTAACTTTAATCAAACCGCAAAAGCGGTCAAAGAAAGGGCTTAAAGGTAAAAAATAAAAATTCAACTACTCTAAGCCCGAAAATACTTTACTATTTTTACAGTTTTATATATAATTATATATAAGTTTTGACTGTTTTGGTCTACGTAAAAAGCGTGGTTATTAGATTATACTATAATAAAACAAAAAAATCAATTGTTTTTATAAAAGTCGGGCAAGAAAATGATTATAAAAAATCTTCAGCTTACAAATTTCAGAAATTACACCCAAGCGGAATTTAATTACTGCGAGGGTATAAATATAGTTAGCGGTGGCAATGCACAGGGTAAAACCAATTCCGCCGAGGCTATATTTTTTCTGTGTACGGGCTATTCGCCAAGAGCTGTCAGAGAAAAGCAGGTTATAAAGCGCGGTGAGAAATTTGCCAAAATCAAAGGGGTTGCAAGCTCTCTTTACGGCGATGTTACCGTAGGTATCGACTTTTTTGAGGATAAAAACAAGATTATTAAGGTAAACGAGGTGCCCGTTCAAAAAATCGGTGAAATTTTGGGCAATATCAACTCAGTATTTTTTAATCCCGGCGAGCTCAAGCTCATACAAGAGGCTCCCGAGGACAGAAGACGGTTTTTAGACGTATCACTCTCGCAGATTTCAGGGGGATATTTCTATGCGTTGCAAACGTATAAAAAGATTCTCTTGCAGAGAAATAACCTTTTAAAAAGCGAGGACAGGGAGCTTATTTTAGACACTCTTCCCGTTTGGGATATAAGCCTTGCCAAAGCGGGAGCAAAGATTATTGCAGAGAGAAACGGGTATATAAAAATGCTATCTCCGTTTGCAGGTTATCTTCACGAGGAGGTGACCGGTGGCGGTGAATCCTTAACCGTAAAGGGCGATTATAAATACGAGGGCTCGGAAGAGGAAATCTTCAGTCAGTTTTTAACCGCGTTGTCAGAGCGCACCGAAAAGGATATCGAAACGGGATATACTACCGTCGGTCCGCACAGGGACGATTTGAAGATAAAGATAAACGGTGTAGACGTGAGGGTGTTTGGCTCGCAGGGTCAGCAAAGAACGGCGTCTATTGCCTTAAAGCTTGCCGAAGCTGAAATTTTCAGGGAAAAATTCGGTGAATATCCCGTGCTTATTTTAGACGATGCTATGAGCGAGCTTGATAAAAAGAGAAGGTCAAGGCTTATAGATTACGTCAAAAAAATGCAAACTATTATAACGTGTACAGAGCCTGAGTGTGTTCCAAATTACCAAAGCTACAATAATATAGTTGTGGAGGACGGTAAGCTTGTATGACACTTAGAGAAATAGAACAGCAAATCGGCAATACGCCAATTCAGAGATTGGGTGAAACCAACCTTTACGTAAAGATGGAGAGCTGTAATAAAGCCGGTAGCATAAAAGACCGAGCCGCCTTATTTATGATAAAGGGTGCGATAGAAAAAGGGCGTATTAAAGAGGGCGGTACGTTTATCGAGCCGACGAGTGGCAATACGGGTATAGGAATAGCTTATATTTGTCAAATGCTTGGCTATAAGGCGATTATTGTTATGCCTAAAGGGGTAACAAAGGAGAGAATTGCCATAATTGAGTCTTATGGCGGTAGGGTAGAAATTGCCGAGGGCGACGGAATAAAGAGCGCGATAGACCTTGCAAAAAGGCTAAGCCTAAAAATAGAAAATTCACTCATATTAGCTCAGTTTGAAAATGAAGATAACGCCTTAGCCCATCAAAGGACGACTGCCCCTGAGATAGACCGTTATTTTAAGGGTGACGTAGACGTTTTGGTTGCGGGCGTCGGTACGGGCGGCACGGTAACAGGGCTTGGCAGATATTTTAAAAAGCAAAGCAAAAACAAGATTATAATAGGCGCAACGGCGTCGAAATCTGCAATATTGAATAACGGTGTGGGCGAGCATCATAAAATTTTTGGCATTGGCTCTGATATCATCCCTCCCGTTTTAGACAGAAGCGTTGTAGATATGATACTTCCCGTTACCGAAGAAGAAGCCTATCAAGGAGTAAAGGAGCTTTATCAGAAATACGGCTTAAAGCTTGGCGTGTCAACCGGCGCAACCTATGTGATAGCCAAAAAGGCATCACTTGTTTATCCTAAGAAGAAGGTTGTTTTCATCTCCGCAGACGGGGCGGATAGGTACGCGTCTTTAAACCTTTACGACTAAACGACTTTATAAACGTCGTTATACTGCGTTACTGTTTTGCTCTCAAAACATTGGTGACCAACAAGGTCTACCAATTCTTTTCGAGCTCACGAGCCTTGTCTAACTCGTTTCTAAAGTCCCGCAAAAAGTTGTGTAATCACATAGGGGCGGACAGATACGCGTCTTTAAATTTATACGACTAAACGACGTTTATAAAGTCTCGCAAAAAGTTGTGTAATCACATAGGGGCGGACAGATACGCGTCTTTAAATCTTTACGACTAAACGACGTTTATAAAGTCCCGCAAAGAGTTGTGTAATCACATAGGGGCGGATAGATACGCGTCTTTAAATTTATACGAATAAAATTATACACAAAAATACATAAGGAGTAATTTACAATGAGTACTTGTAATCACGATTGCTCGTCTTGCAAAGAAAAATGTGAAAAGAGCAGTTTTATGGCAACGCCAAAGCCTACTACTAAAATCGGCAAAATGATAGCCGTTGTAAGCGGTAAGGGTGGCGTTGGCAAATCAATGGTTACCGACCTTTTGGCAGTAGGAACGTTAAGACGTGGCTATAAGGTTGCTGTTTTGGACGCGGATATTACAGGTCCGTCTATCCCCAAGGCGTTTGGCATTACCGAAAAGGCTTACGGAAGCGAGGACGGAACGACTATTTATCCCGTAATATCCGGCCAAGGGGTAAAGCTTATGTCCATGAATCTTTTATTAGATGAAGACAATTCGCCTGTCGTTTGGCGCGGTCCGGTTATAAGCGGAGCTGTAAAGCAGTTTTATACCGACGTTGAGTGGGAGGACGTAGACTTTATGTACGTTGATATGCCACCCGGAACGGGCGACGTGCCTCTTACTGTATTCCAATCTCTTCCAATAGACGGAATTGTAGTTGTTACCACACCTCAGGACCTCGTTTCTATGATAGTGGAAAAGGCTGTTAAAATGGCAGAGCTTATGAACGTTAAGGTTATAGGCTTGGTCGAAAATATGAGTTACATCAGCTGTCCTTGCTGTGGAGAGAGAATTTATCCGTACGGCAAGAGCAAGCTTGAAGAAATTGCAGGTCAGTATTCTCTCCCTATTTTGGGTAGAATTGCTATCGACGAAAAGCTTTCTAAGGCAGTTGACGAAGGCCTTATAGAAGAGATTGAGGATTGTCCGCTGGATGATGCGGTAACTGTTGTAACCAATATATAAATAAGGATTATGCTCTAAGATAAGGAGATAATCAACCTATGGACAGGTTTTTTAAAATTTTAAGCAGGGCTTTGGCAGTATTGTTCGTGCTTTCGTTTGCCATACTTGCCGGCTTTGTGGCAATAGTAATACCCACAAGCAGCAGGGGGTTTTATAAAAAGCAATTTTTAAAACCCAACGAAGAGGGTAAAACCGCGCTTTACTTAGTGCGGCGTCAGACGTACGATATAAGCGATATAGAAACTGCGCGCTTTGTAATAGATATGACCGAAGACGAGTTGGTTGACGTTATGATGCACGCAGTAAGATACTGCTTTTATTTAGAGGACGACCTGAACCCTACTGTAGACGGCTATCAAATGAAGCTTTACCGTGAGGATGAGATTTCTCATATGCAAGACGTAAAAGGTGTTTTTGGCGGTGGGCTCATTATGGTTGGCGTCAGTCTGGCGGTATTTATTACAGGTCTTTGCCTTGCCCTCATTAAGAAAAAGAGTTATTATTTAAATTGCAGAAAAGTGCCCGTTTATGCGCTTATAGGCGTGCTTTTGGGACTATTAGCCGTTGGAATTTTTTCGCTGGCAAATTTCGATTTTGCATTTGATGCTTTTCATAAAATTTTCTTTGACGGCAATTGGGAATTTGAAACAGGCATAATGATAGAGATGATAGGCTATTTGTTTGACGATATTTTGCCTATTATACTTTCTGTCTGGCTTGGGCTTTTAGCTGTTTTTGGGGTGGCAATTTATTTTTTCAACAGATTTTTAAAAAAGAAATTCAAATAAAAATCTTAAGCCGTTACGTTTGATGCTTGGCATACAAATAATTAAAAATAGCGTAGTGCAAAATGCAATTTATTTAAAGCAAATCTATAAACATAGCTTTTGAAACAATTTGCAACAAGCAAAAGACAATATAAAACCAAGCGCGGAGCGAATTTTTCGCTCCGCACTTTTTCTATGCTTACCCTTGCGCTTTTTCACTCAAAAAAATATATAGTGTTGACAAAATGTGGTAATAGTGCTACAATTATAGGTATATTATTGAAACTTTGTTTCAAAAGGTTGTATTAAGGAGGAAAAATATGAAATCAAGGCTTTTAAAAATATTGATTTTAGTTTTTTGCGTTAGCTTTGCGTTTTTTATAGTTTCTTGTGACAAGAAAGCCGAGTCGGAGCAAACAAAGATAGACTACGATTTGTCAAATTATTATTATGAAATGACAAGTGATACGACTTGTACTATAACAGGCGTAAAAGATACGTCTGTTACCGACGTGTATATACCATCTTGCGTTACAAAGATAGAGGCGGCTGTTTTTGACGGTTGCAATAATATCAAAAGGGTTTACACTCCTAGTATTGAAGATTGGTGTAAAATTGAGTTTTCTGAAGATTTAGGTAATTATGAATGGCCCTCTAATCCGTTTATAGGCCCGTTGAAAGAGGGTCGCCCATTTGCAGATTTTTACGTTGGCGGAGTTTTAACGAAAGACGTTGTGTTGCCCCAAACAATAACGGAAATAAAATCTTTTGCTTTTGCATTTTCGCCAATAGAGAGCATACAAATTCCGGAAACTGTTACAAAAATCGGTATGGGAGCATTTAGTTACTGTGGGTATTTAAAGGAAATTTCTTTGCCAAGCAGTATAACAAGCATTGAATATGCTACTTTTTGCAGTGCGGCGATTACAAGTTTGACAATTCCAAATAGCGTAACAACAATAGGGGAAAATGCATTCTATGATTGCGAAAGTTTAACAACCGTAGAAATTCCCGATGGTGTAACTATAATAGGAAATGGGGCGTTCTATGCTTGCGAAAGTTTAACAAGCGTAGAAATTCCCGATGGTGTAACTACAATAGGAGAGAATGCGTTCGCTTGGTGCGAAAGTTTAACAAGCGTAGAAATTCCCGATAGTGTAACTATAATAGGAAAAGGGGCGTTCTCTAGGTGCTATAGTTTAACAAGCGTAGAAATTCCCGATAGTGTAACTATAATAGGAAATTCGGCGTTCTCTAGGTGCTATAGTTTAACAAGCGTAGAAATTCCCGATGGTGTAACTATAATAGGAAATGGGGCGTTCTATGAATGCTATAGTTTAATAAGCGTGGTAATAGGTAAAAGTGTGACAAGTATTGAGAGCGCATTCAATGGTTGCGACAAATTAGTTGAAGTAATAAATAAGTCTAGCCATATAACGGTGGAAAAGGGAAGTGAAGATAACGGCTACGTAGGCTATTATGCATTATCCGTTTCAAACTGTGATGATAGCTACGTTTCAAAACTTTTTAGCGATAACGGGTATATAATATACGCCGACGGAGAGGAAAAGATATTAGTTGGCTATAATGGCGCAGAAACTGATTTAGTTTTGCCAAGTTATATAACTAAAATTTATCAATATGCGTTTTCTAGGTGCTATAGTTTAACAAGCGTAGAAATTCCCGAAGGTGTAACTATAATAGGAAATGGGGCGTTCTCTAGGTGCGAAAGTTTAACAAGCGTGGTAATAGGCGATAGTGTAACTACAATAGGAGAGAATGCGTTCGTACATTGCTATAGTTTAACAAGCGTGGTAATAGGTAATAGTGTGACAAGTATTGAAGAGGACGCATTCTATGGTTGCGACAAATTAGTTGAAGTAATAAATAAGTCTAGCCATATAACGGTGGAAAAGGGAAGTGAAGATAACGGCAAGGTAGGATATTGTGCATTATCCGTTTCAAACTGTGATGATAGCTACGTTTCAAAACTTTTTAGCGATAACGGGTATATCGTATACGCCGACGGAGAGGAAAAGATATTAGTTGGTTATAATGGCGCAGAAACTGATTTAGTTTTGCCTAATTACATAACACAAATTTATAAACTTGCTTTATATAAATCAAGCGCTTTAACAAGCGTAGAAATAGGGACAAGCGTAATTACTATAGGAAATATGGCGTTCACATATTGCGAAAGTTTAACAAGCGTAGAAATCCCCGATAGTGTAACGAGTATTGGTGATTGGGCGTTCTCTTGGTGCGACAGTTTAACAAGCGTAAAAATACCAGATGGTGTAATTAGTATCGGAGATTGTGCGTTCTCTGATTGCACAAGTTTAACAAGCGTGGTAATAGGTGATAGCGTAACTACAATAGGAGATAGCGCGTTCACTAGGTGCAAAAGTTTAACAAGCGTAGAAATCGGGACAAGTGTAACTACAATAGGAGATAGCGCATTCGCATTTTGCTATAGTTTAACAAGCGTGGTAATAGGCGAAAGCGTAACTACAATAGGAGATCGCGCGTTCTCTAGATGCTACAGTTTAACAAGCGTAGAAATCCCTGATAGCGTAACAACAATAGGGATAAATGCGTTCTCTGATTGCGAAAGCTTAACAAGCGTATATTATAAAGGTACAAGTAGAGAGTGGAGCAGTATTTCAATAGACTCATATGGTAATGCAAAATTAACAAACGCTACGAGATATTATTATATCGAAAACGAGGCTGACGTGCCGACCGACGGTGGCAAATACTGGCACTACGTAGACGGCGTGCCGACTGTGTGGTAAAAACTAAATATAGCTAAAGCGAGGGGTTGCCCCTCGCTTTAGAATAAAAAAAGAAAGAGGAGGGCTTGCCCTCCTCTTTTTAAATCATAAATTTATTTAAGCGTTGCGATTTTAGTCGATAATAGCCTTAATTCTTCTAACGCCTGCCGAAGACGCCTCTTCCTTTTTAATCTTAAAGTGATGAAGTTCGCCTGTCGTTTTAGCGTGTGGGCCACCGCAAATCTCTTTACTGTAATTGCCCATAGTATAAACCTTAACTTTTTCGCCGTATTTACTGTCGAATACACCCTCTGCGCCTTGCGCCTTAGCCTCTTCTACGGTAAGCTCTTCAAGGGTTACGGGCACGTTAGCGGTAATTGCCTCGTTTACCCAAGCCTCAATAGCGGTAAGCTCTTCGGGAAGTAGTTTGCGTGGGAAGTTGAAGTCAAAACGGAGTCTTTCAACGGTAATGTTAGAACCCTTTTGGTGAATTCCGTCGTCGCCTAAAACCTTCTTTAAGGCTGCGTTTAAAAGGTGAGTTGCCGTGTGAAGCCTTGCAGTAGTTTCGTTTTGCTCGGCTAAGCCTCCCTTAAACTTTTGCTCGCTACCTGCCTTAGACTTTTCTATATGCGCTTGCTCGGCAGCCTTATAGCCCTCTTTATCAACGGTAAAGCCCTTTTCCTTTGCAAGCTCCTCGGTAATTTCGATAGGGAAACCAAAGGTATCGTAAAGTCTGAAAGCAGTTTTGCCGGGGAAGATATCCCCCTTTATAAAGTTGATAACCTTATTGAATTCTTTAAGACCGTCAGAAAGCGTCTTAGAGAATTTTTCTTCTTCTTTATTAAGCTCGTCGTAGATTTTTTGCTCGTTTTCTTTAAGCTCGGTGTAAACGTCGGCATACTTTTCTACGTAGCACTTAGCAATTTTTGCAAGACTGCCCTCGGGGAGATCTAAGGTTCTGCCAAATCTTACGGCTCTGCGGATAAGTCTTCTCAAAACGTAGCCTTGGTCAACGTTAGATGGCACTACGCCACGTCTGTCGCCGATAAGGAAGGTAGAGGTTCTTACGTGGTCGAGAATAATTCTGAACGCCCTTGTAATCTCCTCGCTCTCCTCGTATTTCTTGCCCGTAAGCTCTTCAATTTTAGCCTTTGCGTCTTGGAAGGGGTCTGTTTCGTAAACGGTTTTGTAGCCGTTAGAAATACAGAGTACTCTCTCTAAGCCCATACCTGTATCAACGTTGTGTTGCTTAAGCTTAGAGTAGTTGCCCTTTTCGTCCTTGAAAAACTCCATAAATACGTTGTTCCAAATCTCAAGGTATTTACCGCAATCGCAAGAAGGATCGCAGTTTTCAGAGCAAGGCGCGTAGCCACGGTCTATGAACATTTCGGTATCGGGACCGCATGGGCCTGTCGTACCTGCTATCCACCAGTTATTCTTTTTAGGAAGATAGAAGATTTTTTCTTTAGGAATACCGCATTTTTCCCAAACGCTTGCGCTGAATTCATCTCTTGGTGCGTCCTCGTCGCCTGCAAATACGGTAACTGCAAGGTCAGAAACAGGAATATCAAGATAATCCTTACCTGTTAAAAACTCATAGCTCCAGGAAATAGCATCCTCTTTGAAATAGTCGCCGAGCGACCAGTTGCCGAGCATTTCAAAAAAGGTAAGGTGAGATGCATCGCCAACCTCTTCGATATCGCCCGTTCTAACGCATTTTTGAACGTCGGTAAGTCTGACGCCTGCAGGGTGCTTTTCGCCAAGAAGATACGGAACGAGTGGGTGCATACCTGCCGTGGTGAATAAAACCGACGGGTCGTTCTCGGGGATAAGACTTGCCGATGCAATTATTTTATGACCTTTTGATGCAAAAAAGTCAAGATACATTTGTCTTAAAGATTCGGATGTTAATTTTTTCATATAGTTCTCCGTATGCCGTTTTTTACGGCTGATTTATATCATTATATATTAAATGTTTAAATTTGTAAACTTTTTTATAAGTCTTCTTTCAAACTTTTATATCGCCTGCATGTTAAGGGGCTTTCTAAATCGTAGTCGCAAAAGCCGTTTGAATTAAAAGCACAGCTCTCACAAGAGGGCTTGTCCTCTGCAAGGCTCTGATTTTCAAGCTCCTCAAACGCCTTGCAAAAATCTTCATCTAAGTTTTTTGCGCAACCGTCGTCTTTATTAAAATGCTTGCAATAAATACACTTTGTATCAAACATAAAATCAGTCTATAGGTCGGTTAATTAAGCTTTTTTAACCGAAACACCCTCTTTAGAAATCATTACGAGATAGCCTTTTGCAAGAATTTCGCCCCTCAAAGCGTCTGCCGTAGCGTAATCCTTACTTTGCCTTGCCTCTTGCATTTTGCTTGCAAGGCTTAAAATTTCATCCGGCACGTCTTCCTTATGCGTTGCCTCGTAGTTTTTTACAAATTCAGCAGGGTTTTTGGTAAACAGACCGAGCAGAGAATAAGTCTTTTTAATTTGAGAGAGCATATTGCCTGCAACGTTGTCCTTGCTTGCAATAAGCGACTTTATCCGTTTAAAGTAAGCAAACAGCTCCGAAAGCGCAAGGGCAGTGTTAAAGTCGTCGGAGAGTGCCTCGTCAAACGCCTTGTCAATTTCGGGGTAGTCGCCCTCGATTTTTATACCTTCCTTTTCAGCCAAGGTAAATACCTTATAAAACTCGTAAAGGTGCTTTTCAGCCTCGGGGAAGAGGTCGTCCGTTATATTGATGTCGTTACGGTAGTTGGTAGAAAGAAGAGCAAATTTTATAACCTCGTTAGAGTGCTTTTTAAGTAAATCGCTCATAAGAAGGCTGTTGCCGAGCGACTTGCTCATTTTTTGGCCGTTGACCTTTATAAGCCCGTTATGCACCCAGTATTTAACGAATTGCTTGCCGGTTAATGCCTCGGTTTGGGCAATCTCGTTTTCGTGGTGAGGGAATATCAAATCTCTTCCGCCACCGTGAAGGTCTATTTGCTCACCGAAAGCCTTTTTATTCATTGCAGAGCATTCTATATGCCAGCCCGGTCTGCCCTCGCCCCAAGGTGAGGTCCAGCTTATCTCACCCTCTTTCGCGCTCTTCCAAAGGGCAAAGTCAAGCGGACTCTTTTTGTCCTCGTCGTTATCTATTCTGACGCCGTTTAACGCGTCCTCAGTGTTTCTGTGTGAAAGTCTGCCGTAAGAGGGGAAGGATTCTACCGAAAAATACACATCGCCCTTTTGAGTTGGGTAGGCGTGGCCTTTTTCTATTAAAATGCTGATAAAATTAATGATATTGTCGATATTTTCGGTTGCCTTAAGCCAAACGTCAGGGTCCCCCACTTCCATTTCAGCCATAACCTTATCTATCTTTTTTATCATCATTTTAGCGTAAGCATCGGCAGGAATCCCCGTTTCCTTCGATCTTGCTATAATCTTATCGTCAACGTCGGTATAATTTCTCGCGTAGGTTACGTCGTAGCCCTTTTTAATGAGAAATTTTCTTATAACGTCGTAAATAAGCGCTTGATAAGTATGCCCGATATGCGCCTCGCCCGAAACGGTGATTCCGCAAGCATACATATTAACCTTGTTTCCGTTTAAAGGAATAAATTCTTCTTTTGTGCCTGATAGAGTGTTGTAAATCCTCATAAATAACCTCCTTAAAGCCTTATTTGCGTCGCAATACGTCGTTTCTGCAAGATAATTTCCGATCGGGATGACCACATAGGTCTATCCCGTCCGTAAATCCCTTAAAGCCTTATTTACGTCGCAATACGTCGTTTCTGCAAGATAACTTCCGATCGGGATGACCGCATAGGTCTATCCCGTCCGTAAATTCCTTGCGAGCCTTGTCTTGCTCGTAACTAAGTCTTTAATTTCATTTGATAAAAATAACGTGTAATTCCTTGCGAGCCTTGTCTTGCTCGCAACTAAGTCTTTAATTTCACTTGATAAAAGTAATATCCGTTTTTTGGATGCAACGTCACGTTGCCAGTTCAAAATTTATTAAAGCTTAACTGTTTTAGCGGGGATGCCGACAGCCGTTGCGCCGTTTGGTACGTCGCAAAGAACGACTGCGTTTGCCCCTATTTTTGCATTTTCGCCAACGGTGATATTTCCTAAAATCTTAGCCCCCGAGCCGATTATTGCGCCTTTTTTGACTGTGGGGTGGCGTTTTGCGCTCTTGTCTTTTCCCGTTCCGCCAAGTGTTACGCCGTGATATATAATAACGCCCTCTTCTACTATTGCGGTCGCGCCTATAACTACGCCCATTCCGTGGTCGATAAAAATCCCTGCAGATATTTTTGCCGAGGGATGAATTTCTATACCCGTAAAAAATCTGCCCATCTGGCTTATAATTCTTGCCAAAAGCTTTAGCCTGCGCTTTTGCAAAAAATGTGACAGTCTATAAAACATAAGCGCGTGAACGCCCGAATAAGTTAATAAAATTTCAAGCTTATTTCTGGATGCAGGGTCGCTTTTTAAAGCAAAATCCAAGTCCTTTCTAAGGCTGGTAAACAATATAAAACCGTCCGTTTTGAGTAACAAAAAACACCTTTCCCCCATAGGAGAAAAGGCGTTAGGTTTACGCGGTTCCACTTTTCTTCAAAGCAAATATTTGCTTCCTCATTACGCCAAGCTTATACGGTGGCGACCGTGGGTGATTAGCCCCTCTTAACGGTAAGACGCACTTTGGCTTAAACTTTTTTGGGCTTGCACCAACCGCCCTCTCTCTTAAAAAAAATTTAAGTTAATCTTTCTCACCACGAGAAACGTTTCTTTTTCAGTATATTCATTTTAGCATAAAAAGGTGAGTTTGGCAAGTTTTTTTAACGCAAAACCTTTCCAAAAGGGTAAAATATTCAAAATTTAGATTATTAAATCTAAAAAAGGTTGCAAAATAAAAGCAATTGGTATATACTAAAACCATAAATTTTTTAAAGGGGTATATTATGCTCGATATAAAACTTATTACCGAAAATCCACAGCTTGTTAAAGACCGTCTTGCCAAAAAGGGCTATGACGTTGACTTTACCGAAATTTTACAGATAGATGCCGAAAAGAAAAAGCTTATGGCTGAAATTGAGGCTTTAAAGGCAGAGAGAAACAAGGTTTCTGCTGAGATTCCCAAGCTTAAAAAGGAGGGTAAGCCCGTTGACGAAATCTTTGCTAAGATGAGAGAGATTGGCGATACCATTTCTCAAGGCGATGTAAAAATCAACGAGCTTCAGCAAAAGGTTACCGACTTTATAGCTTGTCTTCCCAACATGCCGGACGACGACCTTTTACCGGGCGAAAAGGAAAACAACGCAGTAGTAAAGGTGTTTGGCGAAAAGCCCGAATTTGATTTTAAGGCTCAAAACCACGTTGACCTTTGCACTAAGCTTGGCATAATCGATTACGAAAGAGGCGTTAAGCTTGCAGGTAACGGCCATTGGCTTTACCGCGGTGACGGAGCAAGGCTTGAATGGGCGCTTTTAAACTACTTTATTTCAACCCATTTGGCTGACGGCTATGAAATGATTTTACCCCCTCATATGCTCAACTATAACTGTGGCTTTGGTGCAGGTCAATTCCCCAAGTTTGCCGACGAGGTTTATTGGATAGAGGGCGAAGAGGATAGAAAGAAGGGTAGATTTATGCTCCCAACCGCTGAAACAGCACTTGTCAATATGTATGCTGGCGAGATTGTTGACGAGGCAAAGCTTCCAATGAAATTCTTTGCATACACGCCTTGCTACAGAAAAGAGGCAGGTACTTACAGGGCAGAGGAAAGAGGTATGATAAGAGGTCACCAATTCAACAAAATCGAAATGGTGCAATACGCTCATCCCGACAAGAGCAAGGAGGCGTTTGAAGAGCTCGTTAACAAGGCGTGCGCTTTGATGGAAGGCTTAGGTCTTCATTTCCGTCTTTCTAAGCTCGCCGCAGGCGACTGCTCGGCATCAATGGCAAGAACCTACGACATCGAGGTTTGGATACCTTCTATGGGTATTTACAAAGAGGTTTCTTCAGTTTCTAACGCAAACGATTATCAGGCGAGAAGAAACGGCACCAGATACCGTGACAGCAAGACGGGTAAGCCTGCATTTTTACACACCTTAAACGGTTCGGGGCTTGCAACGTCAAGAGTGTTCCCCGCTCTTATCGAGCAATACCAAAACGCTGACGGCTCTGTAACGGTTCCCGAGGTGTTAAGACCGTTTATGGGCGGACAGGAGAAAATAACTTTATAAAAATAAACGCCCGAAATTTCGGGCGTTTTTAAAAGGGAGAAAATTATGTGGAACGGAAAATTAAAAGCCTTTACCTTTAGCTTTGACGATGCAGTTTTGCAAGATAAACGCACTATAGACATACTTAATATGTATAATTTAAAGGCAACCTTTAACGTTAACTCTTCTTTATTGGGCTTGCATGACGAATACGAGGAGAACGGAAAAACTATAATGAGAGATAAGTTTTTGCCGACTGAAATTAAAGACGTTTATAAAGGTCACGAGGTTGCCGTGCATACGTTAGCTCACGCGTTTTTGCCAAAGCTAAAAGATGAAACTGTTACTTGGCAGGTAGAAGAGGATAGAAAAACCCTTTCTAAATTAGTCGGATACGAGGTTGTCGGCATGGCGTATCCTTGCGGTGGGCAAAACAACGACGACAGAGTGGCAAGCGTGATAAAAAACACCACGGGTATAAAATATGCAAGAACAATTGTTAGTACCCACAATTTTGATTTACAAGATAATCTTTTTAGATTTAACCCAACGGTTTATTACTGCGAAGTGGATAAAATGTTTGAGCTTTGCGAAAAATTTATTCAGCTAAAAACCGACAAGCCTCAAATCTTTTACGTTTGGGGTCATACCTACGAAATGGACGCAGGCATTATTTCTTGGGAAAAGTTTGAAGAGTTTTGCAAAATGATTTCGGGTAGAGAAGATATTTTCTACGGCACGAATTCCGAAGTTTTGCTTAAATAATCGACTTATAGGATACTTTTATTTCGGATTGTGCATGTTGTAGATTGCGTTTGATATGCGAAATTAAAGTAACTGCGCTATCTTTATAAAAATTCAAATTGAAAATATACGTGCTTTTATACGCTTAAACTTATTGGCAAAAAATATATAAGCTATTGACAAAGCGTTTGATTAGGTGTAAACTGTTGTTAAAAATTCTAATTTTTAAAAGGAGAGAAAATGAGAAAGGCTATAAAAAAATTTGTGGCAAGTATGATGGTTGCCGTTGTTATGGTTGTTGCTGGAGCCTGTTCTTCGTGGGAGAAGATAGTAAAAAAGTATGACTCAATAGACGAATTTGTTGCTGAATTTGGCACCACGCTAGAAAAGGTTAACCCCGAAGATGAGTGTTGTTTATTTGATGAGGGAGTTATACAATCAAGTGTAGAAGAAGTTTTGCAATGTAGAATA
>JAFVQT010000036.1 GCA_017504655.1 Clostridia bacterium
ATAACTGCGTAGCAATATAACTGCTAAAGCAGTTGGCGTTCGCAACTAAAGTTGCTCGGCAACACTGCGATGCAATATCACAAATCCGTTCACGGATTTATTTAGTTGCCGAATCCCTTGTAGGGACTCGGCTTTGGCGTATCACTTTTTTTGTTTTAAAATAGGTTTTAGTATGCGGTCTTAAAATGGTATTGTTGGTATAAATTGTTTAATAATCGACTTATAGGGCAGTTTTTTACCGTTATTCAGGAATTTAACAAAAAATTAAAGCCAAAGAGTGTACGCGCTCCTTGACTTTTGTTTGACCAATATTATAACTTACTGAATTTTGGATTTGACTTGCTAAACCTAAGGTTTTGCAGTTAAGACGTAAAAGCAGTATAAAAGTGTAATTGGTAAAAATTCATACTTAACAGACAAAATTTCACACTTGAAATACGGTGTGATTAATGGTATAATCGTATCTTGGAAATGAGTTGATATATATATATATATATCAATTTAGCAAACTGAAGAATTAACTCTTTCGGTTGCTTGAAAAAAAATGAATTATTTTGTCCTTGTTCGAGTAGTCGATTATATCCGCAGGGAAGCGCTTGCTTTCGGTACGAAGATCCCCGTAAATTTGGTTGTACAAAAGTGTTGCCGATTCGTAGCCAATTTGGTAAGCTCTTTGTTTTATGATATAAGGCTTTAAGCGGTCGATACTCTCTTCAGAAATATTTTCGTCGATGAACATAAATCGCAAGTTTTTTTGCCATTGTTCTTTTCGCCTATCAAGTGCAAATTCAATAGAGTCGGCAATGTGTTGTGCGCCTGGTGCGATAATTAGTTGTGGAAGTGGGTGAGAATCTAAATAGTTGTCAATTGCTTTGTAAATTTGTGATGGTAAAAAGTTTTCAATCATTAAAAGCGAATCGGTAGGGTCTTTGCCGTAATGCGCTTTGTAGCCGTCCACAAATCCGTTCAATCGGTCTTCAACCGATGTTGCTAAGGAAGCAGAGGTTGTAAGGTAAACAATGTCTTTAAATTTGCGAGAACGTAAAAACTTCATCGCGTTAAACATCATGTTGTAGTTGTCTGTAGAAACAAATGATGCGTTTATGTTTTTAAAGTATCTGTCGATAATGGTGAAAGGGTATCTTCTTTCAGAAAGTTTTACAATGTCGTTATTTCTAAGCTCGTTATCGATAGGGAACAAGATTATTCCCTTTGCGTTTGATTTCAATGCATTATTTATATATTTTGACTCAACTGAAGGTGTATTTTTTGACAACTTAATAACAAGTTCTAACGAGTTTTCCTCGCAAAAGTCTGCAATGCCGAGAAGAATTGCGTGAGAAAATGACGCTTTAATTGATGGGATTATAAGGTGAATTTCTTTAACGCTAGTCTTTTCAACTTCTATAAGCTTTTTTCCCAACGTAAAGTACCCCTTGCCGTGAACTTTTGCAACGAGATTTTTTTCAATAAGCTTATCATATGCAATTCTTACTGAGCGACGACTAGCATTAAATTTGTCAGCAAGCATTCTTTCGCTAGGCAATTTGTGGTTAGGTTCGTTCTCAAATTGGGCTATTGTTTCTTTTAAAAACTCTAAAATTTGCTTATACGGTCTAATTGAATTCATTTTTTCACCTCGAAAATTATTTTACTGTTTGATAATATCAATGTCAAGTATTTTTGTACCACTTGAACCACTTTTTTACTTTATGGCATTGATTTTATACACGCGATGTAGTAAAATGTTGATTGAACAATGAGCGGTGTTTAGATTAATTATTTGTTTGCTATGAAAATTATAAAATTTTCAAAAATAATATAGGGAAAAGGTTTTTTTATGAAAATTAACGTAGGTAATGGATGTTTTAACGTCTCATTAGAAAAGGGATTGATTTCGTCGATATGCTATGGCGGTATAGAAATATGTGCTAAAGAATCACCGCTTTTCGTAGTCCGCCTAACCGCAAAGGGCGGAAGTACGTCAGACGTTGCATCAACCGAGGCAAAGAGCGTTGCTGTAAACGACGGGGAATGTACTGCCGTTTATTCTCATTTTGCCGAGGATATTTGCGTAACATTAAGGCTTGTAGCCACTCAAAACGGCTTAAAGGTCAGATTTAATGTTAAAAACAGTACGGACAAGATTGTAGAGCACGTTGAAATTATGCCTATGATTTTAAAGCCGTTTATAAAAAACGGCGGTATCGGTAAAATGCTTTATCCCTATAACGAGGGCGCTTTGATTGAGGATAGCGACTTAAGAGAAACCTGCCACATGCAGCACGTGGAGCCTCAGTATCCGTCGATGGGCTCTTACGGAATTTTCCCCAATATGGTACAGTCTCAGTTTATGGCGTATCTCTTTGGGGGGTGCGGTCTTTATATCGGCGCACACGACGTGAAGAGAGGGCTTAAGGAGATTGACTACTATCCTGTAGACGGTCAAAAAAATATAAAGATAGAAATAAGGCTTTATTCCGGCAAGGGCTACGGTGAAGACTTTGCAACAGACTACGATATGGTCTATGAGTTTTTCAAGGGAGACTGGCAAGATGGAGCCGATATATACAAAAAATGGTTTTACGAGCATTTACCGACAGGGTTGAAAAAGGTCAGAGATAACGCAGATTTGCCCGACTGGTATCACGATTTTCCGGTCATTTTGACCTACCCTGTAAGAGGATATCACGATATGGACGAAATGGCTGCTAACGAGCTTTTCCCATATATCAATGCGATGCCCTACGTAGACAAGCTTGCCAAAGAGACCGGCGCAAGAGTAATGGTCATTTTAATGCATTGGGAGGGAACTGCGCCATGGGCTCCCCCATACGTATTTCCACCGTTTGGCGGAGAAGAGGAGTTTGATAAATTCTTCTATGCATTAAAGGAAAAGGGTCACGTTTTGGGCGTTTACTGCTCAGGCTTTTCTTACACCGAGCAAAGCAACGTTTTACCGTCTTACGACTGCAAGGAGATTTTAAAGGATAAAGAGACCTTTAAGGCATTTTGCGCAGGGCGTGACGGAAAGGTTGTACACAGTAAAATTTGCGAGGGACAGCGTGTTGGCTACGACCTTTGCGTAGCCTCGGATAAGGGCAGAGAAATTCTGGACGAGGCGTATAACCCTCTTTTTGAAAAACACCTTGATTACGTTCAGATATTAGACCAAAATCATGGAGGAGGGCAGTATTTCTGTTATTCTGACGAGCATAACCACCCACCGTGTGTAGGTCCTTGGATGACTGAAGAAATGCAAAGCCTTTTAGGCGAGTGGAACGTAAAAGCAGGTAAGACCTTGCTCGGTTGCGAGTCTGCGTCAAGCGAGCCGTTTTTACCGAATCTGCTTTTCTCCGATAACAGATTTGAGCTTGTTCATTTCATAGGTAAATGCGTACCGCTGTACGCCTATATTTACCACGAGTTTTTACATAACTTTATGGGCAATCAGGTTTGCTGTTTGTTTGGTGCAGATAGCTATCTCTACAGAATTGCTTACTCTTTCTCGGCAGGAGATATGCCAACGCTCGTTTTAAGTCCTAAGGGCGTAATACTGTCTTACTGGGGACAAAGGGACGTAGAGGATATTCCAAACGAAGAGAGTGTATTTAAATTTATCAAAAACTTAAGGGAGTTTTATCTTGAAAATATAAAATTCCTCTGTCACGGCAATATGATAAAACCGTTGCCTTATAAAACGGGCGAGGTTACTTATTGCAACAACTTATACTGCAGGTCGTACACGGCTGAAGAGGTTGTAACCTCGGCTTTTGAATACGACGGTAAAAAAATTCAAATTTTTGTAAACTATAACGAAGATGAAAGAACGGTTGAGTTTGACGGCAAACGAATTTCTATACAAGGTCTTTCGGCATTAAAAGTTGATATTTAAGAAAGACGGTGAGTATTATGGATAAACAAATTATTTCAATATCGATTCTCGGAGTAGGCGCTCGCGGCGGCGAGGCTTACGGTAGATATATTTACGAGTGCAAGGACAAGTTTAAAATCATTAGCTTATGCGAGCCAAACGAATTCCGTCTTGAAAAGTACGGCGAGGCGTTTGAGGTGGCAGAAGAAAACAGATTTTTATCTGAAGACGAGTTCTTTGAAAAAAAGCGTAGCGACGTGCTTTTGATAGCAACCCTCGACAGATTACACGTGCGTCAAGCTGTCAAGGCGTTAGACCTTGGCTACGACTTGGTGTTGGAAAAGCCTATTTCTGACGATGCCGATGAGCTTAGGATGCTCGTTGAAAAGGCAAAAGCAAACGGAAGGATGGTTATGGTTTGCCACGTTCTTCGTTATACGACCATGATCAGAAAGCTTAAAAGCCTGTTAGACGAGGGTGCAATTGGCAAGTTGATTTCTATGGATCAGACCGAAAACGTATGTTTTTGGCATCAGGCCCACTCTTTTGTAAGAGGAAATTGGAGAAATAGAGAAGAAACGACCCCTATGATAATGCAAAAGTGCTGTCATGACATGGATTTAATACAGTATTTTATAGACGCGCGTTGCAAATCGGTTGCTTCTAAGGGCTCGCTTGCGTATTTCAAATCCGAAAACAGACCTGAGGGCGCGGCAGACAGATGTATCGACTGCAAGCACAGAAGCGACTGTAAGTTCAGCGCATACACCATTTATTTAGAGCAATGGAAGAAGGATGGATGTCCCGAGGCTATACCTTATAACCTCGTAACCGACGTTCTTCCCATTACCGAGGAAGCCCTTATAAAATCGCTCAGAGAAAGTATGTACGGCAGATGCGTATTTGCATGCGATAACAATGTCGTAGATAATCAAACGGTTATTATGCAGTTTGAAAACGGCGTTACGGCTACCTTTAAAATGGAGGGCTTTACCGCTCGCGGAGGAAGAGATTTCAGATTCTTCGGCACCGAGGGCGAGATTGAGCTGTGCGAGATAGAGGACAGATTGGTATTGCGCAGATATATGGAAGACCCTGTTGTCTGGAAGATAAGCGAGCTTGTAGACGATCTTGGCGGTCAAGGCGAAGGCGGACACGGCGGCGGTGACCACAGAATGATTGACAGCTTATACAGAATATATTTTAGCGACAAGCTAAACGCCAGCTCATCGATTGAATGCTCGGTAGAGAGTCATTATATGGCACTTGCATCTGAGAAATCAAGGCTTGAGGGCGGAAGGCTCGTCGATCTTACGGAATATAGAAAATAAGAAAAGGAGAAGGGTAGTGAAAATTTTGAAGAGGCTTCTTGCTTGCCTTATGATAGCAAGCTCAGTATTCGCTTTTGCAACCGTAACGGCAAGTGCTGAAACTGAATTTAACAGCGTTATAGAATCTACTGTAACGAGAATAAATAACGAGAGAGGTGTCAGCAGTGACAATTCATTCGTTATGCATTTAAGCAACACTGATTATATGACGGCAGAGGGATGGGACAATACCGACTACAAATGGTTTAACGCAGAGGGTAACAGTGAGTATTTAGAGGTTGACCTCAACTCAAACAACCTTTGTAATTTTCCTCTTGACAAGAATCTTGACGAATACAATTTCGAGCAGATGGTATTTGTAGACGGCGTACCTCTTTCCGAATATAAAATCGAGCATCCGTACACCTTGACGGGTAATATGAGAACGAGAGTTAACACTCTTTCAATCAACTTTGCTGACCCTGTTTTTGCAAGTGTTTCAGCCGTTGAGATTTTAGAGGGATGTCAATTTCCAACCTTAGCAAGAAGCTGTATGGACTCAAGATCGACCTCTTGCATACAGATAACAAAATCCGTAAAATACGAAAAGAAGAACGGTGTTTGGGTGTTGTACTTTGAGGGTTATCAGGAGGGCTTTGAATATGATGGCGACGAAAAGATGTTCGCCCTTTCTCCCGAAACCAATTATAAAAACCACACCGCAGTACCATTGACTTCCTACGCGGATATTTTCCAAAAGGAAGAAACCTTGGCAGGTGGCGTATACAAAGGCTTGGCTTTGGCGTCAGGCTCGGATACGAGAAAGGGTTATATAACCGTTTTAAGGCTTGTAAATCCTATCGATTCGGAAGAGTTTGAAACGATAAATTTAAGACTTTATACGAACCATAAGAGAACGATTTACTCTTATAACGACAATAATATAACCGAGGACTCATTAGGCAACGTGCTTGAATCATTCGCCTTAGACGGTGCAGTTCACACCACCGTAAGCTTAATGAGCTCGCTTTACGCAGACCCGGACGGAATGGTAAGAACTATTATTTTCAAATTCAACGAGGACGGTGAGCCGTTTATCAATTCTGACGGAGAAGAGGTATACGACGAAAACGGAAACCTTTCAAGAGATCAGCTTTTCTTTATTTCCTTCAACCTTGAAAGGGAAAGAAGCTCTGAGCTTTTAACGAAGGATTCGTTTATTGTTGTAGATAACGGTGAAAGCTACGACGTTATCTTCAGATTTAATAAAAACTGCGAAGAAACGGGCGTTGAATTAGATACCACAAAGGTTATTTTAAACGGACAAAGCTTAAGAAAAATACTTGCAGAGTGTAAGTCTGCAACCGCCGAATGGGCAACGATGGGAACTGTTTGTCAGGTTGTTCTGACTCTTCCTAAGTCATATACCGGCGTGTCGCAAATCAAAAATGCCGAAAGCTCCTTCTGGGGAAACAGCATGGGCGTAACAAAAGGACTTGTCTTCCCGGACGGAACAGTTCTTGATAAAAATTACACCTGTCACGTATACGTAACCGAAAAAATTCTTGACAGTGAAGTCGACGTTGACTATGCAAAAACCACTGTTTTGGGAATAACACATGAATTTGTAACGGGCAGCAATAACATCCATTTCAAAATAAAGTTTGATAAAAAGATAACTACCGCAAACTACTATCATGCGTGTGAAATAGAGCGTTGGAGAGAAAAAGACCTCGTTGCGTCCAATCCGTTATATTACGATGCGGGCATATCTAAGGTTTTTGTTAAAAACGGATTTAAATCTTCTTTGTTAGACAATATCGTAATTAACGGAAAGAGCATCGGTGACTGGCACGCGGACAACGCAAACGCGCTTACAAACATTCAGACTCACTACGGTCAATCGGGTTTTGAATACGTTGACGTGCATTTCGAGGCGTTCAGCCCATCTACTTACAATCAAATTGTCGACCTTGTTAAGGCAGGTAACGGCGTTACGATAGAAATAAAAGAGGGATTGAAGTTTATGACTAACTGTAGCGTTCAAAAAACTCAGACGTTTGAGTTGATTGGCGGTACGTTCATAGAAAAATTTGCCAACAGCGGAATACACGTTTACTACGACGGAAGTGAGGTTCAAAACGGTGCGAGCGTAAACGTAAAAACCGTAGTTGCTCCGTCGAGCGTTGTAGTAGAAGGCGTTTTGAATTACGAGGTAACTCATCAGACAAACGGAACCGTTACAGAGTTTACCGTAACCTACGATGGCGGAGAGTTTAAATTCACCGTTAATACAGACGCTGTAGAGAGTGAGAGTCAGACGCAGTCTGGCAGCAGCGGTGGCGGAGGATGTAAGTCCTCGGTAGAAATGCCAATAATCGGTAGCTTCCTTGTATTGATTGCTTTAGCATTTGCGTTAAAGGAGAGAAAATAATATGAATAAAAGATTAAAGAAGAATATTTTTACTGCAGGTCTTTTGGCATTGGTTGTTTCCTTCAACGTCGGCTGTAACAAGCCCGGTACGCAAAGCGGAGGCGACAAACCGGTAAACTACACCTATTCAAAGGACAGTGCAGAGCTTTTGCATTTTGAAAGCTCTGACAAGGATTTAGACTTTTTCTTAAACGATTATTTTAAAAGACACTCCGGCGTTATAGAAGACGGACTCGACCAAAAGGTTGCGAGCGTAACTGCAGGCGTAAATGCAGTACAATTCTTCTGGCAGGAGTGGAACTCGATGTCCTATTACTGGCACAACAGCAGAGATGGCTTTGAAACTGACAGAATCGAGGGTATCAGAAAGATACACTCAAATATTCCTGTAGACGACTACGGCTACGTATGGCAAGAAAGCGATGCGGTAAGACCTAATAACTCTACTACGCAGTCGGGTGAGCACAGAATGGGCTGGCCATTCCCAACCTCTATAAACGTAGTAGGTAGCACCAGCTGGGATTTCAACGGCACGTCCGTAGAAAATCCGTGGTCAAGCTCGTTTATAAAGGGCGGAGAAGCTCATTTCAACGCAGATGCAGGTCTTTACAACGGCCTGCTTCAAACAGACGTTTCAGAGGTTGAAAGCTTAGAGTTTATCTCTCCCGAAAACGACTATTCTTGCGCTTATTATGCACCTCTTTTAGAGCTTGACGTAAGAATGTATACCGAGGACCCTGAGAGTATCGACGACATTATAGTTCATTACACTACTAACAGATGTCACGAGTGGCAGAGCGTTTCGGTAAACGAAAAGGCGTTTATATCTTACGAATACACCCCATCCTACGAGCATTTGATATTCTTACCTATGTATGCGGAAGAAACTTGGGCATCGGATAAGGAATGTGAAATTTACGTAAACCAAATCAGAGTTGAAATCAAGGCAAAAGAGGGCAGAACTTTAAGCGGAAGATTCGGTCTTAACTACGTGCGTTCAAGCTTTGATACAAGACACTCTAACAATAATTCTATATTTATTTCGTCACTCAGAAACGATTACGATTTTACCGGTGACTTGAATTACCTAAAGGAAAATATTACAAAGGCGAGAAAAGCAATCAACTTCTACATGCAAATGTACGATGAAGAAAGATGCTTAAACGACCAATCTTATTTAGTAGGTCACGATTCTGACAAGACCTCAAGAGATAAGTCAGACCGTACGGCAATGACCTTGGCAAACGGCTATTGGGACGTTTCGTTTATGACTAAATATGACTTTGAGTCCAACGTATATTTCTATAAGGCTCTCGTTGATTTAGCTTATCTCGAAGGCATTTTGGCTAAAAACGGTATCACCGTTGACAAGAGCTTAGCTACAGTAAAAACAGCAGACAGACAGTATAATCACGGCATAAGCGAGTATACGTACACAGCTTCAAGCCTTAACGAAATTGCAGGAAAGGTTCTTACCGAGCTCAGAAAGTCTACAAATGACAGCGATAAGACGGGTTATTGGAGTGAAGAAACCGGCAGATTCGTAGGCGGTTACTGTGAGGCAGAGGATAAGTGGTACGATTACGGCTACGTAATGTGGAACTTAGAAGCCATCTACTACGGCGTTGCAACCGATGCTCAGGCTAAGTCTATTATGGACTGGATAAGCGGAAAAAGAATAGTTGAGGCAGATAAGTACGGCTCACAGGGCGAGGATATTTATTTCTTCGAGCTTGGACCGAGAGTAAACACCTACAGCGACGAAAATCAAAACGATTTATCTATCTTTAACGGCTCGTTTAACGATCCTAACTGTTATTTCGGTGAAACACAAATTCAAAACGGCGGTGCTGTTTTATACCTTACCTTCTTTGACCTTATGGCAAGAGTAGATACCTACGGTGCAGACGATGCATACGACAGATTGCTTGCGGTAAAGGATTGGTATATGGACATCTATGACTATTACGTTGCAAGTGATAACTACAATAAGAACCCTGACAGATTCTATTGGGATTATTACGAAAACGGTCAATGGGAAAACTCAAACAATAAAAAATATTTGTTACAAAACGGTGTCAAAGGTACTTTGGAAAGAGGAGGAAGAACAGCCGGCGCTATCGGTGTAGACGGTGAGTTCTTAGAGTCCTTCCTCGTTATGTCGGCAATTCCTTACGGATTCTTCGGTATTGACGCAGAAAACGGCAATACATTGAAGATAGCTCCGTCACTCCCAAGTCAGCTCAGCTATTGGGGAATGGAAAACTTAGCGTATAACGGAGTAAAATACGATTTAACCGTGTTTAAAAACTCTATAAGAATTGACTCCGTAAGAGGTAATTCAAACGGTATACGCGTTCAGGTATCTCTCGATGCTCCGTCTGCAAGCCCAACTGTTTTGGTAAACGGCAGACAAACAAGTGAATTTACGGTAAAGGACGGAAAGGTTATAGTAACAGTTCCTTTAAAATCTACTACCGTAGAGGTAAAATAATTCAGGTATCAATAAAGTGAAGGCTAAGGCAATACAAGGTCTTAACCTTCACACGAAAAAAAATAATAAGGAAGGAAGAAAAATGAAAAAATTCAAACTTGGCATCATCAGTATGATCATCTGCGTAATGCTCAGCTTTACCGCATGTGGAAACAAAGGCAACGGTGGCACGACTAACACGCAATCTGACAAGTACAGAATAACTATTGCTTGTCAATCGGAAGAATCTGAAAAAGACGTTCTTGAGATTTTAGTTGACGCATTCGAGGCTAAATATTCGAATTACGAAATCGAAATCAAGACCTTCTCGGGTAAGGACTTCGAAAACTACATGCTTTCTATGGCACAAAATATTGAAAGCTCTCCTCATATCGTGTGGACATCCGACTCAATTCACGCAAGATGGCATAGATATTTTACAGACCTTAGACCTTTCTACGAAAGAGATGCATCTACCGACTATAGCTTGTACTATGAATCAATGCTTGACACAGCATCGTTAAACGGTGAATTCAGACCTACTAAAAACTATAAGGGCTCGTTCAGAGCTGACAGATTGGATACCGAGCACGACGGTACCGAGTTTGATACCAATCACTCCGAATACGGAATCTACTACGCTCCCAGAGATTATAACAAACCGGCAATCGTTTGTAACACCGCATTAATCGAAGAGCTTGATACTCAATACGAAGCATATATGGGTGCAAATCTTCCTGAAGGCTATCAATCAATTGAGGAAAGATTAAACTCTATCGTTGCAGGCACAAATTGGAGCGAATTAGACGATTTATTTGATTTTTCAACTCTTATTGCAGAGAGAGTTAACTACGTAGTTGATGCTTCTTTATCTGCAGGCGATATGAAGATTAACTCTTATTGGAAGACTAAATACGCTATCGATTTAAAGCTTAACTGGGAGCCTACCTACGTTACTCTTTTAAACGCAATGGGCATTGAGACTATGTTCAATGCTGACGGTACTATCAACTTACAAAACGAAGCCGCTAAGTTAGAGGAGTTACACGGCAAGCTTTATTCAATCGACAGAATTTGTAACTCTGACGGTGTTGATACTGACTTTGCAACCGGTTATACCTTCATGAAGATAGTTTCAAGACCTGTCGTTTTAGGTATAATGAACACCTTCAAGGGTACTTACGGCAGAGCAGCCGTACAGTCAATTCAAATTCCTGTTCAAGATATTGCAGCAGGTAACTCGGGCTATGCAATCAACTACTATTACTATGATCAAACTGTTACCGTAAACGGTGTAACTAAGGCTTATCAAGACATTTGTTGGGATTTCATTAAGTTCGTTATAACCGAAGAAGGTCAACAGGTTGGCGGTGCAAGCGGTAGTAATATCCCTGTACTTAAGTCTCTTCGTGATACGGGTGCTTGGAGAAGCGTTGCCGACTTAGAGGGTATGAATCACGACGCTTGGATAGCAGGCGGTGAATTAAAGCAAGATTGGTTTGATATTTATACTTCAAACTCGAGAGCAGGCTTCAGAGGCGCATTTGCTTCGTTCTTTACTAACTTCAGCAAAGAAAACTACGGCGAAGGTAGCTTATCTGCATTATTTGCAAGATTACAAACAGATTATTCAGCACTTAATCCTACAGCAAACGTACGTTAATATAAGGTGATAGGATGTTAACCCATAAAAGATACAGAAGGGCCGACGGGTCGTTTGACATAAAGGCGTTCTTGAAAAAGAACGCCGGCTGTTGGCTTTACGTCATGCCCGTAATATTAGGTATATTATTGTTTACGATCGTGCCGATGGTAACATCTATCACGTTTGCCTTCCACGACTATGACCCTACAGTTCCGCCATGGATGCAGGCAAGGGGTGTTAAACAGCTCAGTAATCCCGGACTTCAAAACTTTAAAAAGATTTTTACGTTAAATGAAGACGGCGGAATGTTCAATACAGTGCTTTATTCCCTATACGTAACGTTCAGATATACTGTAGTGAGCTTAGCGTTTAATATATTAGGCTCATACTGCATTGCACTCTTTTTAAATCAAAAGACAAAGGGTATACAGGTATTCAGAATTATATATTATTTGCCAAACCTTATACCTGGCGTTGCAGGCACCCTTCTTTGGAAGGATATTACTGCGGTTGACGGAGGTTACCTCAACATTATATTGGAAACGTTCGGCCTAAACCCATACCCGTTTTACAGCAGTGCGAGTACCGTTCTCCCAACAATGCTTTTTATAGGCGTATTCGGTTGGGGCGGTTCATGTATAATGTGGCTTGCTCAAATGCAAAACGTACCTAAAGAAATGTACGAGTCTGCAGAGCTTGACGGTGCAACGTATTTCCAAAAAACCTTTAGAATTACTATACCGATGACGACTGCAATGCTCTTCTACGTAGTAGTAACGAGTATAATTGGTGGTTTACAGGCGTTTGGTAACGTTTATCCACTTCTTGACGTTGCAGGTAGAGAGGTTCAGTTTATAGTTGTTTTAATTTATCAATACGCATACGACTTTAAGGTTGATAACGGTATGAGTCTTGCGTGCGCCCTCTCTTGGGTACTGTTCGTAATTATCGCTATACTTACGGCGTTTATCTTCAAGACGAGTAAATGGGTTTACTATGGGGAGGAGATGTAATATGCAAGAAATTACCAAAAAGCAGAGAAATTATTACAGAGAGCCCACGTGGTTTAAGACTATAAAATACACCTTATTAGTCCTTTTCTCATTATTCTTTTTATTCCCTATTTACGCGCTCGTTATTAACTCGGTTATGCCGTACGAGCAAATTCAGGGAATGAGGTCGCTTTGGCCTGAATATTTTGAGTTTTCAACTTATACTAAGGTTTTTACAGACGGTGGCTTTAAAATTGTTTTTTCGGGTACGTTTCCTTTTGTAAAAATAGTTTTATCCGGATATATCCGTTATTTGTTTAACACCATATTGGTTTGCATACTAAATATTAGCGGTGTATGTATTGCATCTTCACTCACTGCGTATGCAATATCCAAGCTGGATTTCTGGGGTAAAAACTTTGTCTTTGCGTGCATAATGGGTATGGTACTTCTTCCAAGCACTATACTTTCTATTCCTCTTTACATAATTTACTCAAAATTAGGTTGGGTAGGAACGTTATATCCCTTATGGGTGCCAATGTGGTTTGGTGGCGGTACGATGAACATATTCCTCGTTCGTCAGTTTATGAAGGGTATTCCCAAGTCTTATTCAGAGGCTGCAAGCTTAGACGGTGCAAATAGCTTTCAGGTATTCGTTAGAATAATTTTACCGCTTGTAAAGCCAATACTTATCTATCTTGCCGTAACGGGCTTCTTCGGTAACTGGAACGACTTCTCAGGTCCTTTGATGTACGTAAGAGACGAAGAGAAGAACTGGACGTTATCACTTGCTCTTTATATGATTTTCGGTACAGACTCATTAGGTACAGGTACAGAAAAGTATATGAACAACCAGATGGCAGTAGGCGTTATGATGATGATTCCATGCGTCATACTTTTCGCTTTCTTCCAAAAGACAATAATGGAAGGTATATCTGTTATAGGTGTAAAAGGCTAATTTTTAAAGGCTTATAAGCTTTTGCAAAAATTTGTTACTGCAAATTGCTCTTGACCGGGATGACCAATAAGGTCAACCAAGTCTTTTCGGGCTCACGAGCCTTGATGTGCTCATAACTTAAATTTTATCTTGAGGACTTTAAATGGATAGAAAACAATGGTTTAAAGATGCTAAATTCGGCATGATGATTCACTTTGGCTTATATTCTCTTATAGCAGGGGAATGGAAGGGGCAAAGAATGGATATGATTGCCGAATGGGCGCAATCTTGCTTTAAAATTCCTATTAAGGAATATGAAAAACTTATGGACGCGTTTAACCCGATATTTTTTGATGCGGACGAGTGGTGTGACTTGGCGGTTTCGGCAGGTATGAAATATATCGTCGTTACTACTAAGCATCACGAGGGTTTTGCCCTTTTCGATTCAAAAGTAGACGGTTACAACGTAATGAACACCCCTTTTAAAAGGGATATAATTAAAGAACTTTCGGTAGCGTGCAGAAAGAGAGGTCTTAAGTTTGGTATATACTATTCTCAGGAGCTTGACTGGCACGAAGAACACGGCGGTGGCTATACCGAAACGTTCGAAACAAATCAGGGTAAGCCGTGGACGAATTTTTGGGACTTTCCAAATACTAAGAAGGATTTTGAAATCTGCTTTAGGAAAAAGACAATTCCACAGGTTACTGAGCTTTTAACAAATTACGGAGATATCGACCTTATTTGGTTTGATACTCCTCAAGACATTACTAAAGAGCAGTCGTTGGAGCTTTACAACTTAGTAAAGAAATACCAGCCAAACTGCCTTATAAATTCGAGGATAGGAAACGGACTTGGAGATTACGGCTCCTCGGGGGATAACGAAACGGACGCTGAGGGTAACGGCATGCTTTACGAGGTGCCGGCAACCCTTAACGATACGTGGGGGTATAAGGCGTATGACCAAAACTGGAAAGACGCGGATACCGTGCTAAAAATCAAAAACGAATTGAACGGACGAGGAATAAACTACCTTTTAAACGTAGGTCCTGACCATTTAGGAAGAATTCCCGCTCCAAGCGTTGAGATTTTAAAATCTTTGAATAAATAACGGTTATTTTAGTACATGCTGATTGGTAGCAGTAAAAAAGTACCCGTAAAGGAGAAAAATATGAGATTAAAAAGCAAGACGAATTTTCTTTTGAAAATAGCGTTATGCGTAGCTTTGGCTCTGTCCACTTTTGGTGCAGTGCTTGGATTCGTGGGCGAAAAACCGCTTACTGCTCAAGCCGAGACTGTTGAGTATCAAGATATACTCGCAGTAGAAGACAGGTCTTGGGGCGCAGCATCAGACGAATATTATTTCGGTGGATACACGATAGGTGCGTCTACTGCAAACAACGCTCACTGGCTTAATACGGACGCAAGCGTAAACGGTTGCTGGTATCACGGTAACGACGCGATCATAGCTGCAAACAACGGCGTGGATATTTTACAATATATTTACGTCAACGATACCTCGGCAAGAGACGCTATTACCGCAAACGTAAATTCATCTAATCAAATGGTTGGTTCAAGCGGTTGGCTTACAAATCCCGCTGCATCACCTGTTTACGTTGAAACGACTAACGGTAGCGGTCTTCTTATCAAGATACTTAAAGCCTATGCAGGTGAGAATTTTACTCTTACCTTTAAAGCAGGTTTTTCGCTTATTAGAAACGACGGAAACGTTATCTACCTTTCAGACGACGTAGTTTACAACTGCGCAGGTAACGTTCCAACGAGAGTTAATAAAAGCACAGTAACTTTCAATGACGAAAACAGTGTGGTAGTTAGCACCAAACGTGTTGTAAACGGTCAAGCGATAGGAACTCTTCCTAAAGTTCCCGAAAAAGACGGTTACGGCGGTTTTTGGACTATCGACGGTGCTCCTATTAACGAAACAACTGTTATATCTGCAAACAAAACTGTAACTCCGGTTTACGGCCTTGAATATCAAGATTACCTTGGTATAGAAGACAGAACGTCTTGGGCATCGGGCGGTCACGCAGATATCGTAACCTTCGGTCTTATGGACTTTTCTATTACAGAGGGTAATCAATATTTTAAATCAAGCGTTGCAGACTGTTGGTATTACGGAAATAACGGCGTAATTTCTGCAAATAACGGTGTAGATATATTAGAATATATCTATTTAAACGGTGTAAGCGCAAGAAGTTTAATTAATGCAAATAGTGTAGATGGAAAGACTACTGCAGATACAGGTTACTGGCTTTCTAATCCAGCGGCATGGCCTATTGCATTTGAAACAGGCACAGACTGTTGGATAAGAATTGACAAAACCGCATTTGACGGTGAATTTACCTTCACTATCAAGGAGGGCTTCGCGCTTGTAAGAAACGACGGTGAGCTTATTTGCGTTTCTAACGATATCGTCTATACCTATTCGGGCGGTGTTTTAAGCGGAAAAACTGTTGATAAAAAGTTCACCCTTTCCTTTGACGGTGCTGACACTACAAAGACGCTTAGAAACGGTGATACCGTAGGCGAACTACCTAGCGTTCCGGAAAGAGCAGGATATGAAGGTTGTTGGACAATTGACGGCGTAGAAATTACCGCTGACACCGTATATAACTACGGCGCAAACAAGACTGCAACCGTAGTATATTCAAAGGATATAACCGAAACTATCGGTCTTGGCGACTGGGGAGTTCCAGAAACAGAATCAGATATTAGATATTTATGGATTCGTGATAACAATGCGGAAATAGCGACTGCTTATCCAAATTCATATTGGAATGACCATGCGGACAATAAAGATAGCAACTACGGCGTTGATATTATGGAATATATCTTAATCGACGGTGAGTCGGCAAGGTCTATAATAAATGCAAACGCAGCGGGTACTACTTCTTATAAAGCATCGTCAACCTTCCCTCTTAACATTGGTGGTTGTTATGCGCCTGTATGTATAGAAACGGCAGGCGACGGCATTCGTTTTAAGGTAATGGTCGATTATAAAACCTCTTTCAAAGTTACCTTTAAAGCAGGATTTACCATTGTAAATGCTGAGGGAATAAGACTTTATACGAAAGACGACGTAGTTTATAATGTCGGCGCAACTACGGGAGATATCTCAAAAGTAACGGGATATACTCTTACTTTTGAAGGTGCAAGCAGTAGACAAGTAGAAGGTGGTTCTGCTATCGGCGAACTACCTAGCGTTCCAGAAAAAGCAGGATATGAAGGTTGTTGGACAATTGACGGCGTAGAAATTACCGCTGACACCGTATATAACTACGGCGCAAACAAGACTGCAACCGTATTATATTCAAAGAATATAACTTCAACTATCGGTCTTGGCGACTGGGGAGTTCCAGAAACAGAATCGGATATTAGATATTTATGGATTCGTGATAACAATGCGGACATAGCAACTGCTTATCCTTACGAATACTGGAACGACCACGAAGATAACAAAAACAGTAACTACGGCGTTGATATTTTAGAATATATCTTAATCGACGGGGAGTCGGTAAGAAGTATAATAAATGCAAACGCAGCGGGTACTACTTCTTATAAAGCATCGTCAACCTTCCCTCTTAACGTTGGTGGTTGCTATGCGCCTATATCCCTTTCAACACTTGGCGACGGTGCAAGATTTAAAGTAATGGTCGATTATAAAACTGCTTTTGAACTTACCTTTAAAGCGGGCTTTACGATTGTTACCAGCGAAGGCGTAAAACTTTACACGACTGAAGACGTAGTTTATAACGTTGCAGAGGGCTCGATTGCAAAGGTTATGGAATGTACCCTTTCTTTTGAAGGCTTAGACGATAAGATTACTGTTGTAAACGGTCAATCAATAGGTGAACTTCCCGTAGTTCCTGAACAAGAAGGCTTAGAAGGCTACTGGACTATTGACGGCGTAGAAATTGACGAAAATACCGTATATAACTACGGTGCAGATAAAACTGCAGTTGCGGCTTATCGCAAAGATATTTCTAAATATATCGCTTTAGAAGACAGAACGTCTTGGGCTGTTTGTGAAACAGGCGGTGAATATGCTTTCGGCGTTTTGGATATGAGCACGGTATCAAAGGATGCCAATGGAAACGACGTAAATTATTTAAATTCAAACAATGCAGGTTGCTGGTATCACGGAAATAATGCTCCTATCGAGGCAAATAACGGCATAGATATAATGCAATATATCTATATTAACGAAACTTCGGCAAGAGATTTAATTACGGCGAACGTAAACGGTGACAAACTTGCAAACGATTGCAACGGCGATGGTTTGTATGGAGAAACAGGCGACTGTTGGCTTGGTAACGTTGCTGCGTCGCCAGTATACGTTGAAACGACGACTAATGCCGGCATTATGATAAAAGTATTACAGTCTTTCGTTGGAAACTACTTTGAAATCACTCTTAAGAGTGGATTTAGTTTAGTTAATACTGACGGCGTAAGAGTATACTTAACTAAAGACGTAACTTATAAATATATCGTAACGGACAGCGGTACGACCTTTGCAAAAGGTGCTCTTACCGACGACGATTTAGATATGCTTAACGGTCAAGAAATAACTCTTAAAAACGGTGAAGAGGAAATTCTTGTTAAGAAAACCTGCCGTTTGACCTTACCTAAGCTTGACGACGTCATCAACCAGGAAGAGGGCTTAACGCAAATATTCGTTGGTTGGACGACAGACCCTGCAGGTCTTACAACGTTATATCCTGCGGGATACAAGTTCCAGCCTGATAGCGCAACCGAATTAAGCGCGGTATGGCTTGGCTTTGAAATGGAAGACGGCGCAGCAGTAAGACTTGCAAGCGGTTCTTCGGGTATAAGATTTACCGTTCACGTTGACAAGGGCGGGTACGACGCAGGTGTTACGCTTGGCTTAATAACCGATATCGGTACTATTATCTGTCCTGCTACTTATCTTGTAAACGGCAGAGAATTAACTCACGGCTTAGGTGCAGGCTACTATAAGGCAGTTTCTGTCGGATTAAGCTCTGACAAATTCGTTGAAGAAAGCACCGGCTTTAAGTATTCAACTGCATTTGTCGGTATAGCCGAAAAGGATTTCTCAAGAAAGTACGCTGCAAGAGGATACTTACAAATTCAATTTACCACGGGTGTAGGCTACGTTTATACTAACTACAACGAGGAAGTAAATGCAAGAAGTATTTACGAGGTTGCAGAGGCTGCTTATAACGACACAGAGGTTGACTATACCCAAAATGCTACCATCTTAAATTATTTAAATAAGGTATTAGACATTTCTTGGGATGATAACTATAATTTCTCAGCAAACAGCAGTGCTGTAGGCAATAGTGTGGTTACCGGTATTTCAAGAGAGGGTTATACAATTACCGTAAACTATACGGGTGATATTGCTTCCGTATTAATAAACGGCGAGCGTTTGGCTCAAAGCGGTAATGCAAACGTTGCTATCGGCGACTTGCTGTATAGCTTCAGCAATCTTGAATTTGTAGACGGTGCAGTTAAATTTACTTTAGGCGCTGCGAGCAAATCAACAGACAAAAAGAGCGATGAATCGTTGTATTTTGTAAGCTCTGATACAGACTTAGACTTCTTCTTAAACGACTTCTTCAAGCGTCATACAGGTGTATACGAGGACGGCGAGAACCTTAAGGTTAACTCTACCATAGCAGGTGTCGACGCGGAAGAATTCTTTAACCAAGAATGGGTTTCAATGTCTTATTACTGGTTTAACAGCTTTGAAGGCTATGAGGATGAAAAAGGTAATACCCAAAACAGATTAGCCGGAATGAATGCAAGATTGGAAAACGTTCCTGTTGACGACTACGGTTACGTTTGGTCTTCTAACGACAGAGTGCGTGATCCAAAATCAGAGATTGAGACCGGCGAGCAAAAAATGGGCTGGCCATTCCCAAATAACGATACGGTAAGCACGTCGCATTGGGAATTTAACAGCGGAAACGAAAGTTGGTCAAGTAATATAAGCGCAAGCGCATCGGATGGCTTATACGGTCAAACCTTAAACAATCAATCTTCAAATATCACGTTTACTTCTAAATCGTTTAGCAGTATAACGAGCAAAAAGATTTATACCTTCTACGCGCCACTTCTTGAGTTTGAGGTGCGTATAGCAGATGCAACTAATATTGAAGATATTTACGTTTGGTATACAACAAGCTCTTCTACCTCGTTCAGCGAGGACAAGAGGGTTTCGGTTAAAGAAAATGCTTTCTTAAACTACGATTTAGGAAGCGCAACGGGCGAATATAATCACATTTTATATCTTCCTATGTACGCTCAAACTGCATGGGGCGAGAGCACTTCTACTTACGTTAAACAGCTTAAGATAGAAATAGTGTTAAAGTCCGGCACAACGCTTTCGGGCTACGTGGGCTTGAACTACGTTCGTCCTACCTTAGACACCAGAATGTCTAACAATAACTCTATCTATATTTCATCACTTCGTACAGCTTACGATTATACTGGTGACATAGAGTTCTTGTCATCGCAAATGACAAGAGCAAGAAAGGCGTATAACTTCCTTATGCAAATGTATGATTCTACAAGAATGCTTAAGAAAGAGTCTTATCTCGTAGGTCACGGCGGTGCAAAGGAAAGCTTAAGCTGGCTTGGTAATGCAACTAATAAGTCGATTGCAAGCTCAATTTCTCAAGGCTATTGGGATATTATGTATATGCCAGAATACGACTTCCAGTCTAACGTTTACTTCCAAAAAGCACTTGTAGATATGGCATATCTTGAACAAGTTTTATCTGACAATAGCATAACAGTTAATAAGGCAGATGCTAAGGTTAAAACTGCAACGAGAGGCGGTGGATATAGCACTTGTTTATATACAAAGCACGCAAATTCCATTACCAAAATGAATACGACTGCAAGTAATAACCTTACCGCAATTCAAGCAAATCTTGATAACGGCGGTTTCTGGAATCCTGATACGGGCAGATTTGCCGCTGGCTACGATCCAAACGGTACGTTATACGATTACGGCTACGTTGCATGGAACTTAGAGGCTATCTATTACGGAATTGCAACCGATGATCAAGCTGCTTCAATTATGAATTGGCTTGCAAACGAGGGTAACCTTTACAAGTATGAATTTGCTCCTTTATCAATAACCGTAACGGGCGATGCAGATGCGCTTAACGGTGAGTACGCAGCTCAAGGTGATAAATGGGTTAACTGTCAGTTTGGCGGTGCAATATTCTATACGTCGTTCTACGATATTATGGCAAGACTTGAGGTTAACGGAACGGACGATGCGTTTGCAAGACTTCAAGCAATTCAAGAGTGGTATAAGAAGATTTACGACTATTACCAAGCAAACGGATCTGACCCATACGAATTCTACCGTTATTATTATGACAATGAGGGTATTCAGTGTCAAGGTATGGGTACTGCAGGACCTGTTGGTATTGACAGAGAATTCTTAGAATCAACACTTCCGATGGCGTCGGTAGCTTACGGATTCTTCGGTATTGATTCGGTAGACGGCAAGACCTTAGAGATTGCTCCTGAATTACCTGCTGATAAACTTACTTTCTGGAAGATGGAAAACTTAGCGTTCAACTACGTTAAATACGACCTTAAGATTACTGAAAATACCGTTGTAATTACAGACGTAAGAGGCGATACTACAGGTCTTAGCTTACAGATTGCTTTAGATATTACCGGCAGTCAATCTGTATATGTAAACGGCGTTAAGGTTGACAGTCCTACCGTTGTAGACGGAAAGGTTATCGTAACAGTAGCATTCGGTGCTACCATTGTCGAGGTTAAGTAAGGAGGTGTGATTATGAAAAAGATATATACAAAAATCGAAATGGAAATAATCACGTTAGCGCAACAAGACGTAATTAAAACCTCTCAAAACGACACGGTTGAATCAATGCCGGAATTCCCGGAAATATTTGAATAATATTTAAAAGAAAGTCGTGCGAAAAGTCTTAAAAAAGTAAGATTTTTTGCACGGCTTAAGGTCGTTTTAAACAAAATAGCTTAAAATTGGCAGTATTCGCCTGAGGGCGATAAAATATAAAGGCTTACAAGCCAATAATAATGAAGGAGGAAAAATATGAAGGCAAACAAAAATGCGATGGCAAAAATCTTTTTGTGTTTTGCATTAGTCCTTTCACTTTTTGGCGCGACGTTTGCTTGGTTGCATCAATCAGCCGATAGCGTAAAGGCTTCAGAGGTAATTGCTATGGACGACAAGATCAGCATTACCTATTCTGAAGAAAACGCATGGATTCAGGTTGATTTTGACGGTTTTACAGCTGAGTGGAATTCGTGGCATGATGCTGATAGCGACGTGTTTTCTGCAAACAACGGCGTTGACCCACTTGAATTTACCTACGTTAACGGTAGACCGCTCAGAGAGTTATATAACGAGAATAACTCTTTATTTGAGGCTTACACTGAAACCGACTGGATAGAGGCATACGCTGTTTATATTGCTGAAAGCGTAGAGGATTACACTATTCAGTTAAAGGCGGGCTTTACTATTGTCGGTAAGGACGGCAACGCTTACGTGTTACAAAACGACACTAAAACCTACGGATGGGTTGACGGTACGTTTGGCGTAATAGAGGTTGAAGCACCTGCCGAGCCTATCGACTATACTGATTATTTAGGTATAGAAGACAGAACGTCTTGGGCATCGGGCGGTCACGCAGATATCGTAACCTTCGGTCTTATGGACTTTTCTATTACAGAGGGTAATCAATATTTCAAATCAAGCGTTTCAGGTTGTTGGTATTACGGAAATAACGACGTAATTCCTGCAAATAACGGTGTAGATATATTAGAATATATCTATTTAAACGGTGCAAGCGCAAGAAGTTTAATCGATGCAAATAGTGTAGAAGGAAAGACTACTGCAGATACGATCTACTGGCTTAATAATCCAGCGGCATGGCCTATTGCATTTGAAACGGGTACAGACTGTTGGATAAGAGTTGACAAAACTGCATTTGACGGTAATTTTACCTTTACGATTAAAGAGGGCTTTACCATTATCAGAAATGACGGTCAGGTCATTACGGTAAAGGACGATATAGTTTATAGCTATGCAGACGGAGCTTTAAGCGCAAAGACTATCCTTAAAAAGTACACTCTTACTTTTGAAGGTGTAGAGGAAAGAAAGGTTTTAGAGAACTCTGCTATCGGAGAGCTTCCCACTGTTCCCGAAAGAGCCGGTTATATAGGCACTTGGACTATAGACGGTGCTCCTATTTCCGAGTCGACAGTATACAGTTATGGCGAAAATAAAACTGCCGTTGCGTCTTATGCTTTAGATTATACAGATTATTTAGGCATAGAAGACAGAACGTCCTGGGCATCGGGCGGACACGCAGATATAGTTAGCTTTGGTCTTATGGACTTTTCTATTACAGAGGGTAATCAATATTTTAAATCAAGCGTTTCAGGTTGTTGGTATAAGGGCAATGCAGACGTTATAACTGCAAATAACGGAATAGATATACTTGAATACGTTTATTTAAACGGTGTAAGCGCAAGATCATTGATTGACGGAAATACCGAGGGTAAGTCGACTGCAGATACGGCATACTGGCTTTCTAACTCGGCGGCATGGCCTATCGCATTTGAAACAGGCACAGACTGTTGGATAAGAATTGATAAAACTGCATTTGACGGTGGTAATTTTACGATTACTATAAAAGCAGGCTTTACCATTATCAGAAACGACGGTCAAATCATAACTACAACAAGCGATATAATTTACAATTATTCAAACGGTGTTTTAGGTAGTAAGATTGTAGATAAGGCTTACACCCTTTCGTTTGAAGGAACTGACGTAACCAAGCAGTTAAAGTCAAGTGATACGATCGGCGAGCTTCCTGCTGTTCCCGAAAGGGAAGGATATACGGGTGTTTGGACTATTGACGGGGTAGAAATTACTGCGGATACCTGCTATACCTACGGGGCAGACAAAACTGCAACAGTAGTATACTCAAAGGATATTACCGATACAATCGGCTTGGGCGACTGGGGTGTTCCGGAAACCGAATCGGATATCAGATATTTATGGATACGCGACAATAATGCAGACATTGCTACGGCATATCCAAGTTCGTATTGGAACGACCACGAGGACAACAAGGATAGCAACTTTGGCATAGATATTATGCAATACGTTTTAATCGACGGCGAGTCTGTAAGAGATATTATAAATGCAAACGCTGCAGGAACGACCTCTTATGCGGGTGCTACCACGTTCCCTCTCAACCTTGGCGGATGCTACGCTCCTATCTGTATCGAAACTGCAGGCGACGGCATTCGCTTTAAGGTACTTGTTTCTTATAAAACATCTTTTGAGGTTACCTTTAAGGCAGGCTTTACGTTAATTAGCAACGGTATAAAACTTTATACAACCGAGGACGTTGTTTACCGCGTTGGCGAAACAATGAACGATATCGTTAGACCAGGTCATAAATATACCCTTTCATTTGAAGGCGTTGACACTACTAAAAAGCTTGAGGTCGGCGAGGCAATCGGCGAGCTTCCTGCAGTTCCCGAAAGAGAAGGTTATACCGGTATTTGGGTTATCGACGGTACTCCTATTTCAGCATCTACCGCATACAACTACGGCGCAAATAAGACTGCGACAGTGCTTTATACGGAAATTGTTGAAATGGTAGACGTTACCGACAGAATTTCATTTGAAGAAAGAACCTCTTGGGGTGCTGACGCAGGCGAGGTTTACATCGCAATGCTTCTCGACGGAAGCTATTTGAATACTGCAGCAGCAATAAATGGAGCATGGCACGCAGATAATGATGCTATAATTCCTGCAAACAGAGGCGTAGATATAATGCAATATATTTACGTAAACGGCCTTGAGGCAAGAACTCTTATTGAAGA
The DNA here is from genome assembly GCA_017504655.1 of Clostridia bacterium. Lineage (GTDB taxonomy): Bacteria > Bacillota > Clostridia > Christensenellales > Borkfalkiaceae > UBA10281. The sequence continues at coordinate 24,583 of JAFVQT010000036.1, forward strand.
TAATTATCAAGGAGATAAAAAGGGTAACGCTTGTGCATGTTGGCTTTCTAACCCTGCCGCATATCCCGTATACGTTGAAACTACTGAAGGCAGTGGTATCATGATGAGATTTGCTACTGCAGAATTTGGCACTTGTATTACCGTTACAGTTAAAGCAGGCTTTACGGTTACAACCTTAGCAGGCGACGTAATAACTGTTACAGAGGACGTTAACTTCTTATGTAATAACGGTGTTGTATCAAAGGCACACTTATTATCGTTTGAAAGCTCAGAGGGTGACGTTGATCCTATTTACGTAGGCGAAAATCAACCTATGTCAAATCTTCCTGCAGTTCCCGAAAAGGAAGGCTATGCAGGCGTTTGGTCAATCGACGGTGTAGACGTTAACTCTCAATCCGTATTTACTTTTACGGAAGATAAGGTTGCAGTTGCAAGATACGTACAAAAATACTTTACCTTGTCGTTTGAATGTGACGTAGAGGACGTAGATTCTATTCAAGTAGAATTAGGCGCTCCTATTTCAAATCTTCCTGCTGTTCCCCAAAAGGTCAGCCACGAGGGTTGGTGGACTCTCGACGGACAAAAGATTACTGAGGAAACCGTATATATCTTTGCAGAAGATAAGGTTGCAGTTGCTACCTATCTCGAGGTTGTTGATATTTCCGATAGAATCGGCATTGAAGACAGAACTTGGGGTGTTCACAGTGCAGACGAGCTTTATGTTGCACTTTTAGATAACGGTATAACAAATATTCAGGCAGACGGCAGTGAAAACCATTGGTTTAATACGGATGCATCAGTAACCGGTTGTTGGTACGTTGGCAATGATGCGATAATCGCTGCAAACGGCGGATTAGACATTCTTGAATATATCTATATTAACGGCAGATCTGCAAGAGAAATCTTAATAGAAAATACGGGCTTAGCAAATCCGATAGTATGTTGTGATTGTTGGCTTTCTAACCCTGCGGCATCTCCTATATACGTAGAAACCTCTATAGATAGCGGTTTAATGATTAGATTTGCCAAGGCGTATACGGGTACTGAATTTAGCATTACTATTAAAGCCGGCTTTACGATTATGAACGCTAGCGGTCAAAAGGTATTCTTATCTAAAGACGTTGACTTTAAATATCAGCAAGGTAAAATTGCAAAGGCTCATACGTTAAGCTTTGAGGGTGCAGATGCTGACGTGGAGTCTATCGTTGTAGGTTATAACTTGCCTATGATAAATCTTCCTGCAGTACCTGAAAGAGACGGCTACGCAGGCAGATGGCTTATCGACGGAGCTCCCGTAACGGCAGAAAGTCTTTATGAGTTTGACTGCGATAAGGTAGCTGTTGCTGAATATTATCAAAAATATTACACCTTAAGCTTTGAGGGTGCAGAAATTGATCCTATTACCGTAGAGGTTGAAGTTCCTATGTCAAATCTTCCCGAAATCCCGGAAAGAGACGGTTATATTGCATATTGGACTATCGACGGTGAAAAGGTAGATGCTACAACCGTATTTAACTTTGCAGAGGATAAGGTTGCAGTTGCAACTTATCTTGAAATAGTTGATATCAAGGATACTCTCTCTGTATCGGATTGGGGTTCACCTACCGGAATGGACGATTTAACGTTTATCCGCTTAGGTATAACTACTGATGAAAACGGAACTCTTATTATTCCTACCCCATACGACAACGTTCACTGGAACGATCATCCGGAGCTTGCTGAAGGTAACTTCGGTTGCGATATAATGGCTTATATCTACATCAACGGCGTTTCTGTAAGAGAGCTTGTTTCAAAGAATGCTAACGGTGATACCAGTTACGTCGGCACTACCTTCCCATTTGATATAGGCGGTGTTTATGCTCCAATTGACGTTTATACAAACTACAGCGACTTTACAATCTGGGTGTTAAAGGATTTTGCAGATCGCGGAGAATTTGAAATAACCTTTAAAGCGGGCTTTATGCTTATGGGTGACCCAAGTCTTTCTGTTGTATATACCGTTTCTGAGGATTTAACCTTCTATTATAAAGAAATATCCGGTTCTAACGTATTAGGCAGAGATTTCACTCTTGCATTTGAGGGCACAGAAGATTCCAAGGTTATATTTGTCGGCGATTTAATCGGGGAATTACCGGAAGTTCCTGCAAAAGAGGGCTACGTTGGTGTTTGGACTATAGGCGGTGAAGAAATTACAGCAGAAACCGCATTCTACTATAGTGCAAATGTTATTGCAACACCTGAGTATGCTCCAATTGACTACACGATTACAATCAACAGAGCAAACGGTGACGTTGAAGAGTTAACCTTTAACGACTTAACTAAGGCTGAGGTATTAGCTACTATAACTTTAACTGCAGATAACTTATTCTATTCATATTCTTGGCAAGAAGCCCTTCCCGAAACTCTCGAGCTTAGAGATTATACTATTATCGAGGTTGCAACCGAGCTTCCTGCAAGCACGAGAATTATTTCTTACAGCTTGACAATTTCCGCAACGTTTGATATGAACGTTTTCGTTGAGGTTGTCGGCGACGTTCCTACTGTTAAATTCGTATTGGGCGACAGAGAAGAGATTGTCGAAGGCTTAATGGTTAGCGAGGGCAAATACCTTTATAAGCTTACGAACATTTCTGCAAGCGACTTAGCTACCGAATTTACTGCTACAGTATTGGTTGGCGGTGAAGAGGTTGACTGCGTAGCATACTCTGTAGAAGCTTACTTGAACAAGCTTGTTAGCGGTGACGTAAGCGAAGATCTTAAGACGTTAATTGCAGACGTTATTGCATACGCGCAAGCCGTTGAGGAGTACGTTGGCGTTGAGGCAGGTATTCAGTCTATAGACGGTTTAGTTGCCAGCGAATACGTTGATTTAACTCAATCTGATAGCAAGCAGACCGAGTCTAAGGACGAAAGCGCAACAATTACCAGAGTATTTGTTGACCACGCTATGGGATGTAACAATATCAACGTTGTATTTGCAATTGAAAACATCGATAACGTTACCGTATTGGTAAACGGAGTAGCTGCTTACCTTGTAGAATTTGAAGAAGGAATGGGCATTTACACTGCATCAATAGGAACTTGGATTACTAACGCAAGCGTTAGATACACGGTTGAGGTATTCGTAGGAGAAGAAAAGGTTCAAACGCTTAAGTATAGCGTAAAATCTTACCTCTACGAAATTCAATTCAGCGAAGAAGATCCTATGAGCCATTTGTTAAAGCTTGCATACAACTTGAGCTTGTCTGCAAAGGCATATAGCGAAGGAGTATAAAAATGTCAAAATTATTTAAAATTTTAATTACATTAGCGGTAATTTGTTTATCTTGTACGTCTGTATTTGCTTGCGGAGGTTTTGCTGAGGACGAGTCAACTGTTGACAGTGAATCTCAACCTGTTACCGAAAGCGTAAGCGAAGAGATTTCTGTTGAAGAGTCGGAAGAAGAATCTGAGCTTGAAACTGAATCTAATTTTGTTGTTGAGCTTCCCGAAGTAGACAGAATGTAAGACTTGCAGCCTATAAGTAATCTGATAGAAGACGGGCCGTGTGTAAAAAATACGGCTCGTCAGAAGATTAGCTAAATGATAATTGCTTAAATATACGTAGGTAAAAATAATGAAATATATTGATTTGGTAAATATAAAGCACGGAACGGATTCGGTAAGAAGGTTTTCAAAGGGAAACACCTTACCTCTTGTTTGTGTGCCAAACGCTTTGAATATGTTTGCCCCACAAACAGACAGTAGCAGAGGGCCTTGGTTTTTCCATCCCGCAGACAGAAGCTTTGAGGGTGTCAGGCTTACTCATCAGCCAAGCCCTTGGGCTGGCGACTTCTCGTATCTGTGTTTTTTACCCGAGGTCGATAGGCTGTACGTAGACCCTGCGTTAAGATGGTCGGGCTTCCGGCCCGAAGACACCGTCTTAAAGCCGAATTTAATGAGCTATGAGCTGCTCAGATATAAGACGAAATTCAAGCTTTCTCCAACCGATACGGGCGCAATAATGAGTGTTGACGCTTCAAAATGTGGCGGTAAGCCTTTGTTTGCCGTAATTCCGTTCAATTTTACAACTGAAATTAAGGTTGACAGAGATAATAAGCTGGTTTACGGTTATACCTGTTCTCTTACCGAGGCACCGAGAAATAAAGATTTTAAGATTTATTTTGCGTTTAAGTTTGACTGTGATATAGTCGGAGAGCAAACCATGCCCGTAGGAGATAAAGCGCACGCTCTTGCAGTTGAATTGGCAGAAAAGGTCTATACTGTAAGGATTTCCGCATCCTTTATAAGTGTTGAGCAAGCTCTGTTTAACTTAAAGAGAGAGTTAGAGGGCAAGAGCTTTGAGGAGATTGAGGCTTCTGCAGAAAAGTCGTGGGAGGATATTTTATCACGCTTGGAAATAGATGCCGACCCAACTATGAAGCGCGCTTTTTATTCTTGTTTTTACAGGGCTTACATATATCCTAATAAGTTCTATGAAATATGCCCCGACGGAGAAAAATATCACGTCGTACCCGAAACGTGTGAAATTAAAAAGGGCGTAGCCTATACGAATAACGGCTTTTGGGATACCTTCAGAACGGTTTATCCATTCTATTCTATAGTTACACCTGAAAAGCTTGAAGAAATTATTGAGGGATATATAAATATCTACGACGACACCGGCGTGCTTCCAAGATGGTTAACACCGTCAGAAGTAAATTATATGCCGGGCACGTTAATAGAGGCAGTGCTTGCAGACGTTGTTTGCAAGGGTTTGGTGAGCGAAAAATTAAAGCTCAGGATTTACGACGCCGTTACTAAAAACGTAGAGTTTATTTCAGAGGAATTCCGCGTTGCAAGAAAGTGCTTGAGAGAGTATAAGGAATTGGGCTACGTGCCTTACGATAAATGTAGGGAAAGCGTAAATGAAACCTTAGACTCCGCTTACGGTGATTTTTGTATTTCGGTAATAGCCGAAAAGTGCGGAAGACACGACGTCGCAGATAAATTTTTAAAGCGCAGTAAAAATTACGCTAATCTTTTTGATAAGGAAACAGGCTTTATGCGCCCTAAGGACTCTCAAGGGAACTTCAAGCAAGAGTTTGACGAGTTTAATTGGGGTGGCGATTACACAGAGGGCGGTGCATGGCAAAACAGCTTTGCCGTTCATCACGACTTTGAGGGATTAGCCAGCCTATATGGCGGTAAACAGCAATTTTTGGATAAGATAGACAAAATTTTCTCAACGCCTCCGTACTACGTGGTAGACGGTTATCCGTTAGAGATTCACGAGATGACAGAGATGGCTGCAGTTGATTTGGGGCAATGCGCAATTTCAAATCAGCCGAGCTTCCATTTTCCATTTATATACGCACAGTTTAACGAGGGTGAAAAGACGTATAACGTCGTAAAGAAAATTACCGACAAGGTGTTTTCGGATAGCGACGGTGGGCTTGCAGGTGATGAGGATAACGGCACTATGGCTTGTTGGTATATGTTTGCCGTTTTAGGTCTTTACCCACTTTGTCCGGGAAAACCCGAATACGTATCTTACAGACCGTTAGTTAAATCCGGCTTGCTACATACTCCAAACGGAGATATTGATATTCTTGAAAAAATCAAGGGCAAGCACAAGGTTTGTCATTTTGACTTGACAAAGGTATAATAAAAGCCTTGCAATAACAAAAGCTTATTGCAAGGCTGAAGATACTTTGCTGTCGGCTTTAATTGAAAAGCCGAATAAATGCCATATTAAATTGAAATATGTCTGTGTAAAAACAGATTGTTTAAATTTGCAAAAACTCTGACAAATTTGTTTGTCAGCTTATATAAATTCAAATAAAATAGCCTCTAAATTATCCTCGTTGTACTCAATTTCTTCGGATAAAGCAATCAAGCAATTGATTATTTTATCTAAAGTCGTTGCGTTTTCTACCGAAAGGAGGTAGTTTAACAGGCTGAGTAAAAAAAGGCAAAGCCCCAAATATTGGCGAATTTCATCACTTGATTGAGCTTTAGTTACGTATCTGTATACAAAGTATGCGAGAGCACGTTCTAAATAAATACAGTCAGGACTGAAGGCGTAATCGCTTGAATAGCCCGCAAAGGTTTTTTTGTGAGCACTGTCCATGTATTCTAAAGAATTTAAAAGGCCTCGCCAATCATTGTCAGTTAGAGATTTAGTAAAAACTGAGAATTTATTTTGTAAAAATTCAAGTTTTTCTTTAAAAGATTTGCTTTTTTCCGATAAAATATCTAAAATCTCTTTTCTCGTTGGGGTTGGGTCAAAATCGCAGTCACAGGCGCAGTCCTCGCAATCTTCAATTTCTACAAGGGTACGGTAATCGTCGCTTGTTAAGATTATTCTGCATGCCTCTTCACAGCACGCTCCAAGTCCAACCTCAAGGCAATCAGAGGTTTGATTGTAAAATCTCGGATGCTCCTTGCATATATTGCAAAGATATTCTTCGCCGAGGTTAGATATAATTTTGCAAAGCCCGTCCCCGTCTAAATGTGGGCATCTGCCGTTTGGCTGAAGCTTAAAATGAGGGGTAGGCAGGTCGCTTATGCTTTGCTTTATCAAAGTGCCGTAATCTGCTTTCAGGCTTGAGTATTTTTGCAAGGCTTCGCCGTCGACGTCAATTTCCCATCCTATGCAGCAGCTGTGGGTGCATTTAGATGCCGTGCATTTAAAGTTTAAATAATATTTTGGAGCAAAAATTTTCATATAAATCCTTAAGATGTTATTAATCGACCTATAGAGCGGTTTTTTCGCTTATATAAGTGCGAATTACTCTTCTATTTTAAACGCACAAATGCTATTTGTCAAGAAATTCACTGCAATATATAATGTAACTGTGAGGTAAATATGATTGGTAAAAACACAGTAAGGGCAAGCGGTCAAGTCACAAAGGAGCGTTACGTGGAAGCCTTTGAAAACGGCGGAAGCATAAGGGTGCTTTTCGTGGGTAATTCTATTACAAGACACGAGCCAAAGCCGGAAATCGGTTGGAATAACGACTGGGGTATGGCTGCATCATCTAAGGATAAGGACTACGTGCACGTTGCGGTTAAAATGCTTGAGGACGCGTACGGAAAAATCGATTATTGCATAACCAACTGCGGGGAGTGGGAGATTAACTACTTTCAAAGCGGTTTGATTTGCGAGTGGCAAAGGGCGAGAGATTTTAATGCGGACATCATATTCGTAAGAATCGGTGAAAACGTATGGAATGCAAAGGACAAGCTTGATCAATTTGCTTTTGCGCCGAGGCTTGCCGAAATGATAAGGTATTTCGCGGTAAGGCAAAACGTAAAGGTCGTTCTGTCAGGTTTGTTTTGGGATATGCCCGAAATTGAGCAATCAATAAAACAAGTTGCTTTTGAAAACGGCTTTGATTTTGTTGAGCTGAAGGACTTGGGTGAGGACAGTCGATACATGGCAATCGGTCAGTATTGGCATAGCGGTGTCAGCATTCATCCAAATGATTTGGGAATGCTTAAAATAGCGGAAAGAATGGTAAGCAGTTTAAGATTAAGTACACAGAATAATAAGGGGCAGATATGAAGGATTTTAAGCGTATACACAGCGTTGAAGTAAAAGAAAATGCCATTATGAACCGAAACGTTTTATTCGTTTTAGCCAATCAGCTTAAGGATCGCGCAAATTGGCAAAAGACGGTTGAGGTTTTTCAAACGCATGAGGATACTGAGCTTGGCAGATGGAGAGGCGAGTATTTCGGTAAGCAAATGAGGGGCGCATCCCTTGTTTACTCATACACAAAAGACGAGGAATTATATGAGATTTTAACTGAAACCGTCGTTGATCTTTTGTCTAAGCGGGATCATTTGGGCAGATTTTCAACCTACGACGTTGAGCGCGAGTTCAACGGATGGGATATGTGGTGCAGAAAATACGTTTTGGTCGGCTTGCTCTATTACATGGATATATGTAAGGACGAGGCTTTAAAGGAGCGTATTTTAGTAGCGTGCAAGGGACATTTGGACTACATAATCACTAAGATTGGCGATAAAGACGGTCAGCTTGGTATAACCAAGACCTCAACTTGGTGGGGCTGTGTAAATTCCTGCACAATTTTAGAGCCTACCTTAGAAACGTATAAGCGTACGGGCGAGGACAAATACCTCGACTTTGCAAAATATATTATATCGACAGGCGGTTGCTCAGACTGCAACTTGGTTGAGTTGCCGCTTTCAAGCGATGCCTATCCGTATCAGTATCCCGTTACCAAGGCTTACGAGATGATGTCCTTTTACGAGGGGCTTCTGGCGTATTACGAGATTACCGGTGACAGGAAGTATTTTGATACAGTTTGCACTTTCGTTAAAAAGGTGAAGGAATCCGATATAACTATAATAGGCTGTTCGGGATGTACTCATGAGCTTTTCGATAATTCTGCAGTCGTACAAACTGAGTATAAAGAGAATATAATGCAAGAAACCTGCGTTACCGTAACTTGGATGAGATTAAACAGAAGGCTTTTTGAGGTCACGGGCGACGTCGGTTATATAAACAGCTTTGAGATTTCGGGCTATAACGCCTTATACGGAAGTCTTAATACCGAAATGAACGACCAGCTCAGCATGGAGCATAACAAGATGGTAAAGGGTATGGCATTTGACAGCTACAGCCCCTTATACATGAATACGAGAGGCCGTGGAATAGGTGGCTACAACGAGTTTTTAAGCGGTGGATATAACGGTTGTTGCGTTGCAATAGGCGCGTGCGGAATTGCGCTTATGCCTCTTACTGCAGTAATGCAAAGCGAGGAAAAGGTATATATCAACATCCTTTTTGACGGTGAAGCAACCGTAAGGGATAAAAGCGGAAATAGGGTAACCTTAAAAATAAAAACCGAATATCCGTCTGACGGCAAGGCAGTAATTACTGTTGACAGCGATTGCGATTTGACTCTTTGTATAAGAGTTCCCGATTGGTGCGAAACGGCAACCGTAAACGGCGATGAGGTAAAAAGAGGATACTTTGTTTTAGATAAAAAGTTCTGTGCGGGAGAATGCGTAGATGTCGATTTTAAAATGCAGCTTAAGGCGTGTGTTTTAAACGGCAAGATTGCCTTTACCTACGGTCCTTTAGTCTTGGCAAGCGATGAGATAAAGACTTGTGTAAGCATACAAACTCCGTTGGAATTTAACGGTAAGCCCGAGGCTGTAAAATGCGATGCGGAGGGCATAGAGATGGTAAGGTTTATCTTAAAAAACAGTATGGGCGAGGAGATTGTTTTAACAGACTATCAATCGTGCGGTAAACTTTGGCTTTCCGATAAGCCTCTTATGACCGTTTGGTTTAATTTAAAGTAAAGTAAAACGGTTTATTTTTGAGAAATAAAATCCAGAAGATTGCAAATAATCAACCTATAGAGTGGTTTTTTGTTTAAGTTATCCGCTTTGTAGGTTTAATATACCAACGTGTGGAAAATTTACCGATTTTAAACAAAACGCCGAAATGTAAAATTGCAATATGGATTTGCAAAATAAGTAAAAATTTCCAACTTGAAGTTTTTTAACGCTTGTGATACAATAATACGTGTGTGTAAAATCGCATTCGCCGTTATTTATATAGTCACCGTTAAAGATCGTCGTTTTTTAAAATTAAAATGATATAAGGAGGTCGTTATGTTACATTATAGAGCAGAAGAAGAGTTTAATAACAACGAGATGGTTGCATTAAAAAAGATTTGCGACTATAGGGACGAGGAAATTCATAATCACGATTTCGTTGAGATTGTCTACGTGATGGAGGGGTCTGGCAGGCACCTTATCAACGGCGAGGAGTTTTCGGTGAAAGCGGGCGACCTGCTTTTTATAAATTACGGTTGCACACACGCGTTTTACGTTGATGATAAGCTTGTTGCTTACAATCTTATGGTAAGGGTTGATTACTTCACGAAAAATATGATAAAGGACAACAATCTCTTTTATATGCTTGCGCTCACCTCGTTTGAGAAGATTCAACACGAGCTCAACGATAAAAGTCCGTTGGTGTTTTTTGATTATCACGAGAGGGACGATATAGTCAATCTGTTCAAAAACGTTGAGTATGAGCTTGAGCACGAGGAGCTTGGCAAGTCAATTATTTTAGACTCCTACATCAATTTGATTTTGTGCAAGGTTTTCCGTAAAATCTTTGTAAAAAACAGCACGAAGGATTTTTTAATTCCTCAGGATATTCTCGATTATATCAATGAGCATTTCAATGAGAAGATTACGCTTGGCGATTTGTCGCAAAGGTGCTTTTATAACCCTGCGTATTTCAGCCGTCTGTTTAAAAAGACCTTTAACATGAGTTTTACCGATTACATTATGGACATAAGGCTCAAGCACTGCTGTGAGCTGCTGAAAAACAGCGACTATACAATAGACAAGATAATTGAGGAATGCGGTTTTTCAGACAGAAATACCTTTTACGAAAGATTCAGAAATAAGTACGGCTGTACGCCCAGCGAATACCGTAACTGACAACTGTAAATTATTACATACGATATAGCGATTAAAGCCGAGAGCAGGTAAGCATGCTCTCGGCTTTTTGAGTGCGTAAAAGTCTGCGTAAGTTTAAGGGTTACCCTTTAGGGTAACAAGAATTAACAGTTTAATAATTTTATATATTAGTTTTGTAAAAATTCCAACTGTTTTTAAGGGTGAAAGTAAAAATTTCTTATTGTAAAAATGTATTTATTATGGTATAATAAACAGGTAAAATGCATATTGGAGGTTTTTTATGAGCAACTTATTCAAAAAGCTTATATCATTCACACTTTTGTTAGCCGTTGCTTTTTCGACTGTTTCTTGCCAGAGCAAGAAGAAAAAGCAAGAAAAAGAGGAATCTGCAGCTGTTGCGGGTAAAGCGGTATTAAATATTTACAGCTTCTCCAGCGGTTACGGCTCCGAATGGCTTACCGAGGCTATCAAGGAATATGAAGAATTAAATAAAGACGTAGTTATCGGCGATAAAAAAGGTATCGTTATTAAGCCAACTACGGATACTAACGGTGTAGCAGGCGCTACTATGGCAGGACGTAATGAGGTAATCTACTTCTTGGAGCAACAGGATTATTACGAGCTTGTTGCAAATAATTACGTTGCGGATATTACTCCTGCAATTACCGGTTCTAATAAGTACGACAACAATTCAAAAACTCTTGAAAGCAAGATGTATGATGACCAGATCTCTTACCTTAAGAGAACAAATTCAAGCGGTAAAGTCAGCTACTATGCATATCCTCACTATTTCACGAGCTTCGGTATAGTTTACGACGTTGATTTGTTTGACAGCAAGGGCTATTATTTTGCAGACGGATACGATGCAAACGGTGCTCTTGCAGATATGTTCTTAGGCTCTGCGGGCGTCAGTGCGGGTTGGGCTAAGACTGCGGGTCCGGACGGGACTCCTGAAACGGGCGACGACGGTCTTCCTACTACCTACGAGGAGTTTTTATTGCTTTGCAGATTTATAAGCGAAGTCGGTAATGACAACCCGTTGATTTGGTCAGGACAGCACAGAGATGCATACCTTACTCACTTTATCAACGCTCTTGCAACCGATTATGAGGGAAAAGATCAAATGCGTCTTAACTTTACGTTTGACGGATATGCAACAAACCTCGGTACGGTGCAGGGCGGTCAATTCGTAGAGGATGCTAACGATACTTTCATCGACGGCACTAACGGACAGGAGCTTGCCCGTCAGGCAGGCAAGTATTATGCAATGGATTTTTACAGCGATTTATATAATTCTCCCGCTGTAAATAACGCAGATACTCAACGCACGCTGTACAGCTCTACCTATTCTCACACGGTTGCGCAAGAGGATTTCCTTATTCCCACAACCAGAAGAAACGCTATGCTTTTAGACGGTAGCTGGTGGGAAACCGAAGCGACCGCTGCGTTTGATAAGGTTGTAAAGGCAAACGGCTCGCAATATTCAAAGCAAAACAGAAGATTGGGCTGGATGCCTCTTCCAAAGCATTCAAGCAAGGTTGGCACAAAGCAGACTGTATACGAGCTTATGTATCCCTTATGCGTTGTTAAAAACGGCTTAGACGTAAACGGTTGGGAATACAAGTACGCTCTTGATTTCATTCAGTTTATCAACAGTGACGAGCAAATCGCAAAGTTTAACCAACGTACCGGCTGTACTAAATCATTAAAATACGATTTAACCGATGCTCAGTATAAATCTTTGACGTATTTCGGTAAGTCTTATTACGACGCTTACAAGGCATCCGATATAGTATTCCCATACGACAACAATCTTCTCTTTGCGAATAACCAAAAGGTATTCCAGGAAATCGACTATAACGGACAGGGAAGTCCTTTATATAAGTCTACCGATTACCCAACCTGCTTTGTAAGAGGTATAGAAAACGGTAAGACTGCAAGCAGTTATTTCAGCGGAATGTACACTTATTTCAGTGCTCTTTCAATCTGGAGATCTTCAAAATAATTACGTTAAAAATTCTACGACGAATTTAGATAAGGAAAATTATGGTTGAAACTGTAAATACGGTAAACGAGCCAAAAAAGAAGAGGAGCTTAGAGCGTGGAAGCAATATCTTTTACGCTCTCCTCATGATTTTTCCCGTAGCTCAGTTTATTCTTTTCTACTTGGTGGTAAACTTCAAGTCTTTCGGCTATGCGTTTATGGAAGGAACAATATTAAACGAAAGTCGTATAGAATGGAGCTTTACTCTTAAAAACATTTCCGAATGGTTTACAAATGCTTATTTGAGGACAAGGCTTTTAGACACAGCAAAGATGTCGCTTGTTTTTTACGGAATAATGCTTTTGGTAAGCATACCCTTGGGGCTTTTGTTCGCTTATTATATATTCAAAAAATTGCCGTTATCAGGCTTTTTCAGAATATTTTTATTTGTTCCGTCAATAATTCCCGCCGCCGCTTTCGTTATGGCGTATAAGTACATCCTCAACGATGCATTTCCGGTTATAACCGAGCAGTTAGGCGCAAAAATGCCTGTTTTCAAGGGTGCAAACTGGAGCTTTGACGCTCATCCGTTCGGCTACATTTTGTTCTACAATTTATATATAAGCTTCGGTACGTCCGTATTGATGTATGCAAACAAGATGTTTGATATTTCTCCCGAGATAGTAGAGGCGGGTAAGCTGGACGGCGCTGTAGGTATAAAAGAGTTTTGGCACATAATACTTCCTCTCACCTTCCCAACTCTCTCAGTTTTCCTCGTAACGGGTATTGCGACATTGTTTACAAACCACTATAACCTCTTTATGTTCTACGTGGGTCCCGAATTTGATACTTTGGGATATTACCTGTACAAAGAGGTTGGAACGACTGCGCCTCCGTACGGTTCTGAGGTTGATACGCCACCGATAGCAGCATTGGGTCTTATTTTAACTGCAATTGCAATCCCATTGACCTTCGGCTTAAAGGCTGTGCTCGATAAGTTCGGGCCGTCTGAGGATTAAGGGGGTGAGCGCATGAATAAAAATAAACGTTTAGAAACGAGAAACAGACTTTCGCCACTCACAGTCTTTTTGCTTGCGGTCTTGGCCTTGTACGTAGTAGTTTTGATTGCTATATTTGCGTGGGTATTTTTGACTGCTTCAAAATCGTATGACCTTGATTATAAGACCTTTGACGGAAGCGGTGACAGTAATATTTTCGGTTTGCCTAAGCAATTCGTACTGTTTGAAAACATCATGTACGTATACGACGGCTTTGCAGATTTTTCCTTGCTCGATATGTTTATGAACACCATGCTTTACGCAGTTGGATGTTCTATGTCAAAGGCTATCGTAACCTGTATAGTTGCATACCTTTGTGCAAGGTACGAAAACTGGTTCTCTAAGATAATATACACAGTCGTAATCGTAACGATGATAGTTCCCGTAGTCGGTAGTCAGGCAGCGGAATTCCAGCTCGTGCAGCAACTTAACTTCCGTGACAATATGATCGGAATGTGGCTTATGAGAGCTAACTTTTTGGGAATGTATTTCTTGGTGTTCTACGCAGTATTCAAGGCTATGCCAAAGGGATATTACGAGGCAGCAAGAATCGACGGCGCAAACGACTTTCAGGTAATGGTAAAGGTTGCTTTGCCTCTTGCAAAGCTCACGTTTTTATCGATATTCTTAATTTTATTTATTGAATATTGGAACGATTATCTCATTCCAAACTATTATCTTCCAAACTACAAAACCCTTTCATTGGCGTTATATCAACAGTCAAGAAAGCAAGGTCTTGATATGACTTCGGGTGTGGATATAAGTCAGGTTACCTACCTTATGACGACCGCGCTTTGCGTAACCGTTCCAATCGTACTTATATTTGCATTTTTCAGTAAACGCCTTATGGGCAATATGTCCGTAGGTGGATTAAAGGGCTGATAACAGTCTGTTAGGAGAAATAAATGACAATTTCTAAAGCGAAAAGAAGAATTTCTTTGATTTTTATTCTTTTGATATTGATATGCGTGCCCGCCGTGATACTTTGCTCGTTTGACAGAGTAGACGCGAGTGTAAGCGTTACAACCTCTGCCGAGATAGCGGAGGAGTACGCATTTGGCGACGTGTTAGCCGTGCCTGAGTGCACCTTCACCGTAGAAGGGCAAAGCGCAAAGGGCTCTGCGTCGGTTGAGTTTCCGGACGGAAGCCTGTCTGACGAAAAAGAGGTTTCTTTAACGCAGAACGGCAATTACGCCGTCAAGTATATTGCAACCGTAAACGGCAGGGTATATACCAAGGAATACGCGTTCAAGGTTTTGGGTAAGCTTGCCAACTACAGCAGTAGCAAAACCTCGATAGAATACGGCTTATGCACAAATTTAGGCGCAAGCACAGAGGGGTTGATGGTTAAAATAGCCAACGGCGATGCGCTTTCGTTTAATCACGTATTCGATATGAAGAATATGTCTATGACCGATAAGCTTTTAGAGGGCTTTGTTGTTCCCGAGCAGCACGGTACGGTAGACTTTACTAAAATGGTATTTACGTTTACCGACGTGGAAGACCCGTCTGTTCAGCTTGTTTTCCACGGTAATTACTATGCAGACCCAAATGCCTACGGCTTGACGTGGTTTACTGCAGCGGGCAACGGACAAATTCACTGCGGATTAGAGCACGTAGGCAAGCTTCACGTAGGTACTATGCAGGGTTGTATGGTTCCTCACAGCTTTATGGCTATGGATACCGGGCTGTATTGGGGGCATTTACCGGCAACGCCGGTAGCGCCTGATGCAAAAACCTTTTGCATAAGCTACGACGCACAGAGAAATCAGGCGTGGGCAGGCGGTAAGATTGTTTCCGATTTAGACGACAGTAATTATTACGACAAGCTTTGGTTTGGCTTTCCAAGCGGAAAAGCAAAGCTTACAATAAGCGCGTTAAACTATAACGGACCTACTGCAAATATGTGCTTTACGAGTATTTTGGGAGTAGACCTGTCGGCTGAAAAATTTGTAGACGGTGAAGCACCCGAAATAACGGTTGACTGCGATTACGACGTAATGCCAAAAGCAGTTGTAGGCGGAACCTATCCGGTACCATCCGCGACGGCAGTAGACGCTGTTGACGGCACGGTTAACGTAAGAGCTTCGGTATGGCATAACTACGGTACGGAAGATGCAACTATGGTAGGTATCACGGATGGCAGATTTGCCGTTTCGAGCGTTGGTACTTATGCTATAGTTTACGAGGCTGCAGACTTTAACGGCAATACTCAAAGAGAGGTGTTGTGGGTTAAAGCATATTTGAGTCAGTATATAGAAAAATTAGCCGTTTCGTTAGAGGATTTCAATCAAACGGTAGAGCTTGGCGAATTGCAAACGCTACCAAAAGCAACGGTAACGGGCGGTTGCGGTAACAGTACGGTTGTCTATACGATAACTCAAGGCAGTGAAGAGTGCGAGATCTCAAACGGCACTTACAGGCTTGAAAAAGCAGGTGCTTGGGTGCTGACGTGCGTTGCAACCGACTACGTGGGAAACGTTGCTGTAGTTGCTAAAAATATAACGGGCGTAACCAGCGGCAGACCTATAATTGCCGAAGAACCGGTGCTTGCAAAGGCGTTCGTTTCGGGTAGCACGTACGTCGTGCCTACAGTTTACGCATACGATTACACCTCGGGCGAAAGAGTTGAAAAGGTATGTAGCGTCAGCGTAGAGTACGCAGGTAGCTCAAATACTTATCAGGCGGGCGAAATGTTCGTTCCTACGGTAACTAACGATAACGATACGGTAAAGCTTTTGTTTAAGGTAGACGGTGTAACGCTTTTAGAAAAGACCGTTCCGGTGAGAATAGTCTTTAGCAAGGAGAGAATACCCGGTAATACGGAGAGATATAGGGACGTTGTAGACGTTTCGAGATATTTCGTTACCGAAGGCGGTATTTCCTTTGAAAAAGGGTACGAGATAAATGCCGTTAAGGGCTTACTTTTAAGCGCAAGCGAAGACAGCCAATGCACTGTAGTCTCGTTTATCAATCCTCAGGTTGCGAATCTTTTCTCTATTGATTTGTTCACAGTGCCAAACGCGGGTAAGTTCAGCGCTATGAAGCTTAGACTTACCGACAGTGCAAATCCCGAAATTCAGGTTGAGGTTCAGCTTGTAAAGGGTGACGGTCAGACGGTTTTAAGGGTAGGCTCAACCGAGATGCTTTTAGATATGGACTTTGACGGAAGCGTGGCAACAAACTATAACTTAGGCTATAAAGACGGAAATTTAGTAGTAAATTATTCTACGTTAGTAGAAATTGATAAATGCGTTAACGGCAAGGCGTTTGACGGCTTTACGTCGGGCAAGATATTGTTCGATATCGAAATGCAGGACGTAAAAGAGGGCGCATCGCTGTTTATCAGCGATATTTGCAAGGTAAAGGTAAACAACAATCAAGACACTACCGGACCTGCAATAGTGGTTGACGGTATAAAGCAAACAAGCGGTGTTAAAGATAGCAAATACACGGTAAACAGAGTTTACGTAGGCGACGTTTTATGTCCGTATTCATCGGCACTGCTCACTGTGACAAGCCCGTCGGGCGCAATAGTAACCGACGTTAACGGAAAGGCATTAGACGGTGTTGACGCTACAGTTGATTACGTTATAAGCCTTACGGAATACGGCACTTATCACGTTTCGGTAAAGGCGACGGAGGAGTCTTCCTGGAAATACTCTAACAACGCATTTGAGGAGTATGCCGTAAGCGTTGTAGACGGGGAAAAACCGACGATAACGTTTGAATCTGATTTTACTACTCAAATAAAGGTTGGCGAAAATCTCATAATACCTAATTACACGGTAGCAGATAACTATTCTGCTGTAGAAGAGATAGAGGTAATGATAGTAGTTACCAATCCAAAGGGAATGCCGATATATATTTACGGCGATACAAATGCGGTTACGTGTAAATACGCGGGCGTATATAACGTCAAGATTTTTGTATTAGACCAAACAGGTAATCTGACTACTTACGAAGTAGACGTCACCGTTTCATAGAGGTAAAGCATGTCGATAGATAATATTAAAGATATAGATAACGGCGAAGAAAAGATTATGCCCGAGGAAGAGGTAAATCTTGAAAAGGACAGCTCTTTGCCTGAGGATAATCAGGAGATTTCCTCTGCAGAGCAAGCCTTTGACGAAGATTATCCGACAAAAGAGGATGAAAAGCCTATTGAGGACGGGGATCTAAAAACGCCTTCTGAAGAAAATAAAGAGCCTGCAAAGGACAAAAAGAATAAGAAAAAGCGTAAAAAGCTGATTATTATAATAGCTGTTGCTCTTTGCCTTATTTCGGCTGCGGCAGGGCTTTTGATATGGCTACTTCAGCCAAAGGAGCCTGAGCCGAACGTTTCTGCAGTGCCTGACGTTGAAATACACGAGGTTGCGGGCACATTGCATAAGGTAAACGTCAGCGAGGGCAGTACTCCTTTTGTAACAAACGGAGTGTCGGAGTATAAAATATACGTAGACCTATCTAACCCTGCGTTAAGTCAGGCTATAAACAAATCCGCAGTATTTGTAAAAGAGCAAATTTATAACGCTACGGGTGCAGAGCTTGAGATTGAATCTTCAATAGACGGATTAACCTCAAGCAGTCGTGCTATAGTTTACGGCTTCAGAAATCAATTTCAAGACTTAGGGCTTTCGATGCCGACCGACGATATTGCAACGAGCGGTTATTACATTAAGACTAAAGGAAGCGTCGTATTTATTGAGGCGAACGGAGGCGACGGTTACAGAATGGGCGGGCTTGCCTTTTTAAGAGAGGTGCTCGGCTACAATATGATCAGCGAGGACTGCATCGTATACTCAAAGGATGCAAAAACCATGCCAAACATGGATATAGTGGAAAGACCCGACTTTGACTACAGACAGATATCTAACTATTACTCAAGCATAGAGTCGTACGGAATGGGAATGCATACGCACAGCGATATCTGGATTCCTATAAACGGTTGGGATATGCACAACTCGCTGTACTATATTCCTCCCGAGCTTTATAAGGACGCGCATCCCGATTGGTACAGATCGGACTTTGCTCAGCCATGCTATACTGCACACGGCAATAAAGCAGAATACGACTTGCTTGTAGAAACGGTATTTCAGGTAGTAAAAACCAGAATGCAGGAATGTCCTACTCTTGAAAACATTTCGTTTACGGCGATGGACGGAACGGGACAGGATTCGTGTTGGTGTGACAGCTGTCTATTATACAAGGAGCTTTACGGAACTCCCGCCGCCGCATGTATATACTTTATGAACGACTTGAATAAGCTTGTTCAGGATTATATAGATCAGAACGAGCCGGGAAGAGTAATGAACTTAGTATTCTTTGCTTATCACGATTCAGAGCCTGCGCCTGTTGAAAGAAACAAATATACAGATTCTAACGGAAAGGTAATTTGGGCTGATCCTATCAAGGATGGAAACGGAAATTACATGCCACTTAAAAAATATGCGCGCGGTGAAGACGGTAAGTTTTTAACCGACTCAAACGGCAATTATGTTTACGAGAGAGATGAAAACGGAAATTTCGTATACTTAACGTGCGACGACCACGTGTATCCGTGGCTCGCACCAATCTACTCTAAGTTTACCTCGTCTTTTTATGACGAAGAAAACAAATCGTATGCAGAAAACGTTGCTCTTTGGTATACGGTAAGCTCTAACGTTTACCTTTGGATTTACGGAACAAACTTCAAGTATTATTTGTATCCGTACAATAACTGGAGCTGTATGGTAGAAACCTACCGCTACTTAAAGGAGTGCGGTGTAAAATACGTTTGGGACCAGGGTCAGGAAAGAAATCAGTCGACCTCGTTTACAGACTTAAAGGACTATATAGATTCTAAGGCTCTGTTTAACGTGAACGTAGATTATAACCAAGTAATAGACGATTATTTCAATTATTATTACTTAGAGGCCTCCGAGCCTATGAGAAATATGTTCGAGCTTATCCAAGCGAGAAGTGCATATTTAGAAGAAAATATTCCTACCATATCGGGCGGTATATACGACGATATAGGCAATGCGGAGTATTGGCCAAGAGTATTGCTTGAGGAAATGTTGACCATGATTAACGAAGCTTATTCTGCGATTGAAAAGTACAAGACGGCTGATCCGGAGCTTTATGAAAGCTTAGTTAAGAGAATAAAGAAGGAGAGTATTTTCCCAAGATACGTAATTTGTATGTATTACGGTGAGTACTACGCAAACATCCACGAGATGAGGGCAAGCTTCAGAGATGATTGGAACGAGCTTGGATTCTCGGTTTACAAGGAAACAAACGGTGATATGCAATCTGTATTCTCAAACGAGTGGGGATTATAAAACGTCAGTATATGATATTAAATAGAAAAGGAGAAATGTTTGAGTATGAAAGAATATGAAAGACCCTTTTTAAGCTTGTTTCTTTTTGAAAACAGCACAATCTTTTTAGCGGCATCTAAGGACGTTGAAAATGACAACGACTTCAGCGATCAAGAAAACTGGTTTGATTAAGAGGTGAAAAAAATGATTAAAAGTTCTACTAAAAAAAGTTTTATCGTTGTATTGCTTTTATGTCTTTGCTTGTCTTTAACGGCATTTTCATTTACGAATTTAGCAAGTAAAAAGGCAACCGCAACTCAGCAGGCATGGCAAACGGAAGGTGTTTTTGCAATGGAAGACGGCGTTGCATTAAAGCTCAGCAACGCAGGCGGTCTCAGATTCCGCGTAAAGATGGACGAGTCTGTAAAATCCTTCTTAGACAGTAATGCAGATGCAGAACTCGGCTTTATATTTGCTCCCGAGGAGTTAATGCTTGCAGCTAACGGCGACTACCTCGGTATGTCAAAAAAAGTATGCGGTGCAGTTGATAAGGGCAAGATTTACAAGGAAGGTGACTATTATTTTGCTAACGGTTGTATTACCAACATTGGCGAAAATAACAGAGAATTCGATTTTGTTTCAATCGCTTACATAAAGGTGGGCGAAACCGTCCGTTACACTCCGTATAACGACTATGCAAGAAACAGCTTTTACGATACCGTTAACTTAGCGGTTGTAAACGGCTGCGGTGAGGACGTTTTTGCATATAACGGATATAGCGATTGGTACGGCTCAAACGTGTTCCCAATCGTAGTAGATACCGATGCAGAGTACGATACTGTTGCTGATTTAATCAATAACAGCACACACGATTTAACTGGAAAAATCGTTATAGTTGAAGACGGTGCGACTACAAGCAAAGACGTTGACGAGTCAAAGGCTCCTGCAATTATGAGCCGTGAGCTTTTCGAGGTCAGCGAAGCAATTTCCGTTCTTCCCGACTCGGTTACTATGCCTGACGGCATTGGTAAAATAAGAGAAATACGCCGTGTAGAAGCCTTATACAATGCGCTCAGTCAATCAGATAAAGACGCGCTTGCAGATGATAAATACAGCAAGTACAGCGGTCTTTTAAGCGCAATCGACGGATACAATATCGTTTATAAGAACGAGGCAACGGACGGTACGGTTATACCTTCACACGTACCTAACTATACTTCTGCTGTAGGCGGTACTGCAGCTACGAGAGAGGACGAGTTATACGGAAACGTTTTAACCGTAACCTCTGATGCAAGCGGTAAGGCTGCGCTTCACTACACGAATTTCCCTTCAGTAGGAAAATATTCAAAGATTTATTTTTACGTAAAAACGAGCGTTTCATGTGACCTCTATCTTTCAGACGGTATTACAAACGACGGCTGGGGTGAAAATTGGAAAAACACCTGGAGCGTAAGCGGTTTTTGGTGTAATGCAAACACCTGGAGATTAGTTGAAATCGACGTTTCCTCGGGCTACGTCGGAACAAACTTTGCTCTTGGATTCAGAACAGAAACAACTGGCTTTACCTTTGAAATCAGTGATATATACGGAAAGCTTACCGGTGCTGTCGCTACCGGCTTGACCTTCGGTAATTTCACGGATAGCGGTACGACAAACGAAAACGGTAAGGTTTATAACTTCACTCAAGGCTGGTCGAGCGCGACCGATATGGGTGCATTTAATCCGGGAGCATTAAAGGGTGCGCTTCTCAGCGGTTACGACTGCTTGTATTTCTATATTTACAACCCACAGGATACCGCAGTTGATTTCAGATTTACAGGGGATATGAACTCTTGGAATGCAACGGGTGAGCATTTAACTAACTTATCTGCAAAGACCTGGACTAAGGTCGTAGTTACTCCTACTATAATTCAGCAGGGCGATAGCGGTACGTGGTTCGTGTCAGTTTCGTCGGGCGCAAACGTAAGCGGTTGGCAGATTTCTGCTATATTTGCCGATTCGTATGGCGGAAATGCGTTCACCGATCACGGTGACGTTAAAGAGGTTATTAACCTTATTAATTCGTTGCCTGCAAGCGTAACCTTAAGCAACGAGGATTTAGTTAAGTCTATCCGTCAAGCTTACGACAAGCTTGCTTACGATCAGCAGTCACAGGTAACGAACTACACCGCGTTACAGTCTGCAGAGCAAAGAATCGTTGACTATAAAAAGGCAAACGACGTTATAGCAATGATCAATGCTATCAACTCTATTGCAGACGAAAGCTTGGTAACGGGTGCGCGCAATGCATATAACGCATTGACAAATGCTCAGAAGGAGCTCGTTACTAACCTTGACAAATTGGTTGATTTTGAAAATCAAATTGCAAACGAAAACAATGTACAGGCTCAAGCTGATAACGTTATAGGCTTAATTAACAATCTTCCTGACTCGGTAGTAATGCCCGACCATCTCGTATTCGTAACGAGAATAGAAAAGGCAAGAGATGCGTATAATGCGTTGTCAGAGGATGCAAAGACGAGGGTTACAAATTACGGAAAGCTCCGTACCTTAGTAAATGCTATTAAGGGATACGAAACGGCACAGATTGTTTCGCCTGAAACAGTAACCGTCGTTCCTTCACACGTTCCTAACTATACATCTACCGTTGGCGGAACGGCAGTAATAGGCTATGACGCATATTACGGTGATTACTTAAGAGTAACGCCAAATTCGGGCGGAAAGGTTGCTATTCAGTTTAACAGCTTCCCAGATGCCGAGCAATACACAAAGATTTACTTTAATATCAGAGTAGTAGGTGATTCCTGTGACATCTATCTTTCAGACGGTATAACCAACGACGGTTGGGGTGAGAATTGGAAAAACACTTGGTCTATGAGCGGTTTCTGGACCAATAACGGCAACTGGATACAAAAAGAGGTAGACGTTTCAACCGGAATATTCAGTTATAATTGGGCGTTAGGTCTCAGAACTAACACGGCGGGCGTTTACTTTGAAATAACCAACATAGTCGGCGTTAAGCCTGACCTCGGTGAGGTAACGGGCGCAACCTTCGGTAACTTCACCGATAGCGGTACGGTAAACGCATACGGAACTGTTTACAATTTTACACAGGGTTGGCCCAGTGATAGTGACTTAGGCGCATTTAACCCCGGTGTTTTAATCAGCTCGCTTAACGAGGGTCACGACAGCTTACGTTTCTATATATATAATCCTAACGAATCGGCTGTTGATTTCTACGTTAACCAAAATGAAACATGGACTCAAACTACGCTTGCTACATTAACTGCTAAAGCTTGGACTGAGGTAATAATTCCGTCAGATATTATTGAGATAAGCAATACCTACCTATACTATATGTGCGTAACGTCAGGTGCAAGCACAAGCGGATGGCAAATTTCGCCAATATATTCATTCTCAAGCAGTGACGTTGTAGGCAAGGTTCAGGCAAGAATCGACGCTCTTGATTCAAATAATCCTAACGATACGGCTATTGAGCTTGTGCGTGATATGTACGAGGAGCTTACGGTTAATGAAAAAGCACTTGTTGATGTAACGAACCTCGTAGCCTGCGAAGCATTGATTTATGAAAACAATTCAAGCTTTGAGTTTGTAGCGGGCTCTGAATCTAAATTTAAGATTTATGCTGAAAACTCTTATAAAGCGGTTGCGGAATTTGTAAAGACGCATATCGAAAACGCTACGGGCGCAACCTTAGAAATAATTTATACAAAGCCCGGTCAGATTACCGATTACTGCTATGCTATAGTAATTGGATATCAGGATTTATTCGAGGGTAAATACGGTGCGCTCAGCGGATATAATTTAGGTCGTGCAGGCTACGCTGTCAAGTCTACCGGCAGAGCGGTATTTATCTGCGCAAACAGTGTAGACGGATGCCGTATGGGTGCTTTAGCCTTCCTCGGTGAGGTCGTTGGCTACGACATGCTTTCTGATGATTGTATAGTTTACGCTAAAGACGGAAGCGTGGTAACAAAGGGTTTAAATATCGTTGGAAGACCTTTCGATTACCGTCAGCAGCAAACGAAAATGTCTGAGAGCGAAGTATACGGTATGGGTTTACAGTCACATACTGATTTGTGGATAGCTTCAGAGCAGGGTTGGGATATGCACAACTCGTTGCATTATCTTCCTGAATCAGCTTACAGATCTGCTCACCCGTCTTGGTATTACGATTATACCGATTCAGACGGAACTGCAAGAACTCAGATTTGTCCTACTGCAGGCGGTAGCTCGGCTGAATTTGACGCTATGACGACTCAAATTGCAAACGCAATGGTTGCAAGAATAAACGCTTACCCAACCATAGAGAACATAAGCTTCTCTATTATGGATACTGCAGATAACGACGACTGTAGCTGTACGCGTTGTAAGTTGTACGACACGTTATACGGCGAGGGCGGATTTGCAGCTGCATGGATTGACCTTATGAACGCTGTAAATGCAAAGGTTCGCGAGCAGATATCAAGCAATAGAGTAATAAATATCGCATTCCTTGCATACAGAGGAACGGAAAAGGCTCCTGCAAGCATCGACGGTAGCGGTAACGTAACTCTTATGAAGCGTTATGAGATTAACGACAACGGTACGTATACTCAGACAAGCGAGGACTTAAAGTGTGACGAGGGTGTAACCGTATGGCTTGCTCCTATCAACGGACTTTATGCAGAAAACTTGAATTACAGCGGTAATGCAACAACCCTTGCAACCGTTAAAAAGTGGTGCGCGCTTTCCGACAGCGTATTCCTGTGGCTCTACGGTACTAACTTCAAGTACTATATGTATCCGTACAATACTTGGCAGGCATCTGCAGAAAACTATAAGATTTTATACGACTTAGGCGTTAAGGGTGTATGGAGTCAAAGCAATGAAACAGAGGCTACTGCGTTCAGCGACTTAAAGTCTTATATCGACTCAAAGTTTATGGCTAACGTAAATGCAGATTACGAAACGGTATTAGACGAGTACTTTGCAAGATACTTCGGACCTGCAGGCGACAAGATGCGTGAAATATTCGATTATATCGTAAACAGATGTAACGCAATTGAAAGCGAAAAAGGCGTAGGTTACGGTATTTACGACGAGCTTGAGTATACCAAGGGATGGCTTGTTAAGACTACCTATTCTTATTGGACTGAGGACGAATTGAACAGCTTGGTAACTAAGTGCAACGAGGCAAAGGCATTAGTAAACAGCAGTTCACTTACCGATGCAGAGAAGACTGCAATTATAAACAGAATTACTAAGGAAAGTCTTTTCCCAAGATACGTTCTTTGTTCCGTTTACAAAAATAGCGGTGACCGCGCTCAATTTGCAGCAGATTGCAGAGCTTTTGGCTTTACCTTATATAGAGAGGCCAATGGAGATCTTGAAGAATTATTCAAAGATTGGAACGTTTAAGATAATATTAACAATCCTTACGGGTACTGTAAAGCACAGTCACCCGTAAGGTGCTAAACCACGATATACATCAAAAGAGGTTTAAATGAAAATTAAGTGTTTAATTCTACTATTGATTATTTCCGTTTTGTGTGCGGTCGGCTTGTCTTGTAAAAACGGCGAGTCAACGAGCACCTCGGAATCCGTTTCTGCGGTAGAGTCGATAACAGAAGCTGAAATTCCCGATATAGTCATAAATCAAAGCGACGTCGTTATAGGGGTTGGCGATACGTTTATATTGACGGCCAACGCGGATAACATAGAGGGCGCAAGCTTTTCTTGGGCGATTGACGGTGAATCTCTGACTGACGTCGTTTCTTTAACACAAACGGGAAATAATGCAACTGTAGTTGGTGTAAAGGTTGGACAGACAAGGCTTGTTGCGTCTATTGCGGTTGGCGGAACGACTTATTATAAAAGCGTTACCGTAACCGTAAGGTATACGGGCTCTGTCGTGCTTATGCTCAGCGATAACGTCGGCTTTAACGACGATGGCTATTTCGTGCGTTTGTCTACGCTCGGTGTGGCAGAGCATAAAACCTCAATAGTGCCTATAGTAACTGCTTATAAGGGCAGTCAGATAGTGTCTACGGGCACGATTACATGGACTGCATCTGAGAGCGGTATAGTGCAGATAAACGGCAACGAGTTTTCTTCCTTGGGCGAAGGTGTTGCGGTTGTTACCGGCTCTTGCGTTATTGAAGGGGTAAGCTACAGTGTAGACGTGACGGTAGAGGTTTACAGACCTACAATAGAAATAGACGAGCATTTTGAAATTGAGATTGAGGCTATAGAGGAGCTTAACGTAACCTCTACTATTCTCGGTATTTCAAGAGAAGTGCTGTATAACGGTGAAACGGTTGGCGTATACGACTCTCAAAGCAAAGCGATTACGTTAAACAGGGGCAGCTTCCCCAAAACGGCTTCAAGTCTTGGCGAGGATAGGGTTATGTCTATAGAAACCAATCTTGCAAGCTATGAGTTCAGCGTTGACGTTTATACCAAAATAATAAAAACTAAAGCCGATTTAGAAAATATGGCAGTCCTTTCCAAGGCATGCTCACAGGATCCTGCCATTTGGGACGGATATTTCGTTCTGGGTGCAGATATAGAGTATGGCGGATTATTCCAATCAAGGCTTGCTGATATATCTTCACTTTGGTCTGCTGTCGGAGGAAGCTGGTTTAACGGCTGTCTTTACGGATTTAAGGGAGTATTAGACGGAAAGGGTCACGTTATTGACGGCTTAAAAATTGATAACGGCAACGAAATGGGTGCATTTTGCGGTGTGCTCCACGTAGACGGAGTAATAAAGAATATCACGTTTACAAATGCTTCGGTATGCGCAAACAGCTCGCTTGTTTGCGGTGCGGGCGGTGGCACCGTAGAGAATATTTATATTGAATACGAGTCGCTCGGTAAAGGAACTCAACGCTACGAGGGCGACGGCTCAATCAACAACTATACGTCCTCATTCTTCGGCTATAAAGAGCCTACGTTAACTGCAAGTGTTTCAAATTGCGTTATTGACGTTACAAATGCTCATTTAGACACGAATACCGCGTTAAAGGTTGTCGGTAGCGAATATGCGACTATCAAAAACGTATTCGTAATAGGCGGAACTCAAGACGTCAGAGATAAGTCTAATGCAACTATGGCATTCGGCTCGGTGGTTGAGTTTTTAGAAGATGCAAATGCGCAAAACCGTTATGCTAAGTTTGACGGTGCCTTCTGGTCTTTGACAGCAGGAGTTCCCGTTTCGTATCCTATATACGGAAAAATTTGCGACGGAAACGTCAGCTTTAATGAAGAGATAGCGTATTTAGCTCTTGGTACTCAATACAGATTTGACGTAGATAACGAGTACGCTATAGTTACTACAGATTGCAATGATATAACAATAAGAGGCGGTGTGGCAACTGTATCTGAATCAGCAACGGTTGGACAAACTGTAACAGTTACCGTAACGTCTGTATTCAATCCCGAAAAAACCGAATCATATATAGCAACGCTGATGTCGCTTGCTACCTCGTTTGAGGATTTAACGGCAGAAAGCACTACTGCATTTTACGATTTGACAGAGGGTAAGGTATATTTGGCAGAGCTTAGTCAAAAGATTTCCGGAGATATCCTCTATTACGTAAACGACGATTTAACTGCTCCTACGTTTTCCTCCGGCGACGGAGAATCGGTTACGGTTTTAGGCGTTGCGCAGGATAAGCTTTATAAGGTTACTTGCGAAAGCGTAACAAAGGTTATCGACAGTGCAGACGACCTGCATCACGTCCGCAGAGATTATACGGTAACGTCTTACAACAACAGAGGATGCTACGACGGTGCAATTACAGGTAAGTTCGTGCTTATCAACGATATAGACTGTACAGGTCTTGTTTTAGAGGATTCGGGTACTTATTGGGAGAACTCAAGAGGCTTTGGCGGTATTTTTGACGGAAGAGGATATACTATATCAAATCTTTCGGTAAGCAAAAACGGATTGTTTGGAACACTTTCGTTCGCAACGGTTAAAAACGTCAATTTCGAAGGGGTCAGGCTGAAGGCAAATTCAGACGGCTCAGGCGCATACGTAGCTTTGTTTGCAAACAGTGTTTACAATACTACGGTAGATAACGTCGACGTTCATTATGCTGAATACGTATACGTGGACGGCGGTAACGTAAGTTCAAGCAGCGGTCTTTTGTTCCACGAAAAGAGCTTTGACAGCATATTTACTAACGTTACGCTTGATATTACAGACGTGTCAAACGTAGTATTCGTAACAGAATATTCTTACGGCTCAGACGTTCCTTACGGATCTGATGAAAAGTCGGTTTACGACAACGTAAAGGTTGTGGTGGCAAATTCGTACGATCTTCCCGCATTTGCGTATAACGGTGACGACGAGGTTGAATATCCCGACGGAGTTACGTTAGTTGATGACGAAGGAAATCCATTATAAAGATAATACGGGGTGAAACGTGAAAAGATTTATTGTATTTATGTTAGTTTTTGTATTATCGGTTTGTCTTATTTGCTGTGGAGGAAAAGAGGAAAGCTCAAAAAGCAGTGAAAAGACATCAGAAATACAGTCGGTTGAAAGTGTAGAGTCCCTTGAAGAAAGTCAAAGTCAGATTGAGAGTGAGGAGCAAAGTCAATCTCAGTCAGACGGAGAAGAAAGTGCTTCAGACGTGGAAAGCTCTTCCGATATAGAAAGCTCTTCAGATGAAGAAAGCACTTCGGAGGAAGAAAGCGAGTCTGAAGAGGTCGACACCTATTACACCGTAACGTTTGACTCAAACGGCGGTAGCCAAGTAGCCGACGCAACCGTAAGGGCGGGCGACAAGGTTGCAAAGCCAACCGACCCTAAAAAGTCAGATAAAGACGGAGAGTATGAGTTCGTTCGTTGGTTATATAACGGTGTAGAGTGGAATTTTGACATGGACACGGTTAGCGGAGATATTACTTTAGTTGCCGAGTGGAGAAAGGTTGAAGGGTATACCCCTCCTTTCTTGCCGGAGGACTGACAGCTTGGGCTTAAACTGCGACGTAAGGCTCTCCTTATGGCGTAGTTAATTTGTAAATAAGCAAAGGTGGCGGTATTAAGGCTTAATATACCTTTCCGCTACCGAGCAAAAAAAATAAATAGGAGAAAAAGATGAAGAAATTACTATTAATCGTTTTATCTGTAGTTTGCATGCTCTCTTTATTTGCTTGTAAGGGAAATGAAGAGTCGGTAAAAGAGCACGTTTACGTTAAGCATGATGCTACTGCGCCAACTTGCGACACTGCAGGTAATCAAGAGTATTACACTTGTTCGGACTGTGGCGCAATCTTTGATTCCGGCAAGAACGTTATTCAGAGCGTTCCTACCCTTCCTGCAACAGGACACAGCTATCAGCTCAATGAAGAGTCTGTAGGCGACTGCGCGCATAAGGGAACGGTTTCACATTACGAGTGTACTGTATGTCACAAGCTTTTTGATTTGCTCAAAAACGAAATAACCTCAATCGAGGGAGATTACGACTATGCAAACCACGCTCAAACGGCGTTTATGACGGTAAGCACAAATCCGGCTAAGCTTGCATATAAGGTAGGCGAAAGCTTTGACCCAACCGGTATGGTTGTAATTTGCAAGTGTGACTCTTGTGATGGCACGGTTATTGACAACAGTCAGTTGACCTTTGAATATCAATCTGCAGGAGCAACTGCTTTTGGTGTTGGCGATACTAAAATAACGGTTCGTCTTGGTCAGATGTCTGCAGATGTTGCTGTTACCGTAGAGAGAAACCAAGCCGAAATCACGGGCGTATTAAGTACGTATGAAACCTCTTGCGGAGTTGCTCCGGTAATCGAGGCTGTTTCAAGCGTTTCTTCATTGGAAATTCACGTAGAATATTTAGATGCAGACTCTAACGTTGTTAATCCTACGGATTTTGTTGCGGGCAATACCTATACCGCAAGAGTTTACGTTGAGGGCACTGATCAAATCGAGGGTGCAGAGGTTACTGCAACCGTTAACGTTGTTCACAGCCACCTCTGGGTAGAGGACAGCCAAGATGTAAACAAACTCGTTTACAGATGTGCATGCGGAGATCAAGAGGATTTTTACGCTTTAAGCAATCAAGTAGTATACGTTGACAATGATGATATGTCTATCGACCTTTCCAAGCTTGTTGTAGGCACTTCAAATTACAGCGTTGTTGAAATTCAGCAGATTTTACTCTTAAACGGGCATGAAAGAGTTGCAATCGAGGGTGAAAGCAACGGTTTTGTTTATACCTTCGACGTTGACAAATACGAAAAGACCGCCTTCGAGGTTGTAGAAGGCAATACAGTATATTATACTCCTTATGAGCTTGCTTTAGCGGTTTCCTTTGAAATCGAGGGCAGAAGCTGTACGGTTTCTATTATTTCTAAGTACGTAGATAAGGTTATCAGGGATGCTGAAGATTTATTGACTCTTGCTTATGACGGCGAACCGATGAATGACACCGGTTATTCCAAGACGGGTCATTACGTACTTGCAAACGATATCGATGCAACGGGCTTAGTGATTTCCGGCTCGACCCCCGCATTCCAAGCTGCAGTCGGCTTCCGCGGTGTTTTTGAAGGACAAGGTCACTCCATCAGCAATCTTACTGTTCCCGCATGGTCAAACGGCTTATTCGGTGCTATCGGCTACGGCGCAAATATCAGAAACGTAAGCTTTGAAGACGTTATAGTACCCGTTGAGGTTACTCAGGCAAGCGGTACTTACGTATTTGCATACGCTATCAGAAATGCAACGCTTTCTAACGTTTCCGTATCGTTTAGCGCAGAATCTATCGGCTTTAAGTTAGCTTGCGAAATTAACGAAACGGTTATTGACAACGTCAGCGTTTATACTTCGGTAGGAGAAGAAGCTTCGTTTGCTGTTAACAAGGGCGACAGCGGTAGCGGTGATATTTCTTACGAATATATGCCGTTTGCAACTGTTACGTTTGATACCGACGGCGGAAATGCGATTGATCCTATCGAGATAACCGTAGGTAAGAAGGTTGCAAGACCTGAAGACCCTACAAAGACATCTCCTGATTACGACTATGAATTTATCGGCTGGTATTTGAACAACGAAGAATATGACTTTAACAGTGAAATTGCAGGTGATATAGTACTCGTTGCTAAATGGAATCAAACTGAAAAGGTTGATGTTCAAGCGTTAATTTCAAACCTTCCGGATAGCGTTACAATGCCTGATCATGCTTATTTCGTTTCAAGAATACTCGGAGCAAAGGCAGCTTACGATACGTTAACACCTGAAAAACAGGCTGAGATTACCAATTATGCTAAATTAGAAAGCTTACTTTCTGATATTGATGGTTATGAAAGCGCATTTACGCAAGGCGTTTCTAAAGTAAACGTAATCCCTTCTTACGTTCCTAACTATACGTCTGCAGTAGGAGGAACGGCATCTATTACAAGCGACGAACTTTACGGAAACTCTTTAACAGTTGCTTCTGCAGTTGACGGAAAGGCAGCACTTCATTATGAAAACATTCCATCAGTTGCGAGATACGAAAAGATCTATTTCTTTGTAAAAGTAAGCGTTAGCTGTGATATTTACTTGTCTGACGGTATTACTAACGACGGTTGGGGCGACAATTGGAAAAACACGTGGTCTGCAAGCGGTTATTGGTGTAATGCCGACAATTGGAGACTAATTGAGATCAACGTTGCAGACGGTTACGTAGGTGAGAACTTTGCTATAGGCTTCAGAACTAATGAAACCGGATTTACTTTTGAAGTAACCGATTTTGTCGGCGTTTGCAAATCACCTGTTGCTACGGGCTTAACTTTCGGTAACTTTGTAAATAGCGGAAGCACTAACGATCACGGTGTTGTATACAACTTTACTCAAGGCTGGTCGAGCGCGACCGATATGGGTGCATTTAATCAAGGAGCATTGAAAAATGCCGTTGCAGAGGGATATGATGCGCTTTGCTTCTGGATTTACAATCCAAATGCAACGGACGTTAACTTTACGTTTAACGGAGATATGAATGCTTGGGCGCCTTCGGGAGATCAGGTAACAACCTTAAAGGCAAACGAATGGACTAAGGTTGTAATAACGCTTGAAATTATTGAGATGGGCAATAGCGGTACGTGGTTTGTTAACGTTTCGTCGGGTGCAAACGTAAGCGGATGGCAGATATCTGCAATTTATGCAATTATATTTTAAAACTATATAAGCTATAGCAATAACTTGGGGCTTTGCCCCAAGTTATTGTTCTAAAAAGATAAAAGGAAAGACATTATGATAATACCTAATATTGAAGAAAGACTTATAACTGTAATAAACAAATTAAGGAATTGGCGAATTGTAAAGGAAGAGTTTTTACCTGTAGTTTACACGGACGAGGTAAACGACAAAAAGGTTTTGCCAACAGGTTATACAAATTGGAAAACATTTGACCCTCCTTATACTATTTTTGAGCAGGAAAAATACTTTTGGTTTAAGTCTGAGTTTCAAATCAAAACCGATAACGAGCATCAAAAGGGCTACTTTATAGCCGACACACATATTGATATCAGCCGAAATTCATCGACTATAAGGCCTCAGGGCTTATTTTATGCTAACGGTGAATTAGTCCAAGGTATAGATATTAATCACGGCGACGTGTATTTAAAGGACGGTAAGTACCAGACATATTTGCTTTTCTATACGCATACTTTTGATAGGTCGTTGCCTTTGGATTTTTCGATAAGATATATAGACGAGCGCATTGAAAAATTATATTACGATTTATTCGTGCCGTATCAAGGCTTAGTATTGCTTGATAAAAGGTCGAACGATTATATAAAATCAGTAACAGTAATAGAAAAAGCCTTGAATATTTTAGATTTAAGAGAGGTTTACTCTGAAGAATTTTACAGTTCAGTAGAGAAGACGTGCGCGTTTTTACAGGAAAACTATTATAACGGTGTTTGCGGTAGCGATAACGTCGTAAATCTCATAGGACACACTCATATAGACGTAGCGTGGATGTGGCCGTTATATCAGACCAAGCAAAAGGTTGAAAGAAGCTTTGCAACCGTGCTAAAGCTTATGGACGAGTACCCCAAATACAGATTTTTCATGTCACAACCCCAGCTCTTTGCCTTTTTAAAGGAAAGAAATCCCGAGCTTTACAAAAGAGTTAAGCAAAGGATTTCAGAGGGCAGATGGGAGGTTGACGGCGCAATGTGGGTAGAGGCGGACTGCAACCTGACGAGCGGAGAAAGCTTAGTCCGTCAGATTGCCTTTGGTAAAAGGTTTTTTAAGGAAGAATTTAATAAGGACTGCCAAAGCATTTGGCTTCCCGACGTATTCGGGTATAGCGCGTCCTTGCCTCAAATAATGAAAAAGAGCGGTTTAAGCTCGTTTGTTACGGCTAAAATCGGCTGGAACGATACCAACCGCATGCCTTACGATATGTTTAAATGGCGCGGTATAGACGGAAGCGAGGTGTTTGCATACTTTTTATCAACCTGTGAGTGCAATCCAAGAGGCGGTGTGTTTGATAATACCTATACGACTTACACCGCACCAATCAATCCAATGTACGTGCTTGGTACGTGGAACAGATTTCAACAGAAGGAGTATACCGATACCGTTATGATGAGCTACGGCTGGGGTGACGGTGGCGGTGGACCCACGAGAGATGATGCAGAACATCAAAAAAGACTTGAGTTTGGTATCCCCGGTATTCCTAAGGCAAAAATAGAAACCTTGGAAAATTCACTTGCTACAATCAAGAGTAATTTCGATAAAAATGCCGATGAGCTTGGCAGAATGCCTGTTTGGAACGGTGAGCTTTACTTTGAATATCACAGAGGAACACTGTCCAGCGTGCCCGAAGTAAAAATGAATAACAGAAAGGGTGAGTTTGCCCTTATGAATGCTGAGCTGTTCGGAGTTTTAGGCTCGTGCTTAGAGGGCTTGCCCTATGCTAAAGAAGAGATTGATAAGGATTGGAGATTGCTTTTATTAAATCAATTCCACGATATTCTTCCCGGCTCATCAATAGGCGAGGTGTATAAAGATAGCGCAGAGCAGTTTAAAGAGCTGTTTGCAAGCACCTCGGGTATAATAGACGGTGCGCTTGATAAAATAGCGGGCGACGTAAAAACAAACGGTGGAATTTTAGTCTTTAACCCTAACGGATTTGTCGCAAACGGAACGGTAAAAATTGGCGATAACGAGCTTATAGCCCGAGATATTCCTGCTTTTGGATATAAAATCATTCAAAAGTCAAATTGTGAATCTACTGTAAAAGTTGACGGTATGACTCTTGAAAACAGTTATTACAAAATAATCTTTACAAGCACCGGAGATATTGTTTCTCTCTATGATAAGAGTAATCAGAGAGAGGTTTGCTTAAGCGGTCAGCCAATCAATAAAATGGTTGCTTATCAGGATACGCCTTATCAATACGACAACTGGGAGATTACACCTTATCACAGACAAAACAGTTGGGCGTTAAATGGCGAGGCGAAATTTACTCCTTTAAACGAGGGAGATAGAAAAGGCTTTAAAATTATTAAAAAATACGGCAAGTCGACAATAACTCAAAGGGTATATTTATATGAAGAGGGAATAGACCGTATCGACTTTGTGACTGACGTTGATTGGAAAGAAAAGGCACAGCTTTTAAAGGCTCATTTCCCATTTGACGTTATGTCAAACAGCGCGCGCTATGACGTGCAGTTCGGCCACGTTGAAAGAGCGTTACACGACAATACAAGCTGGGATAGCGCGAGGTTTGAATCTGCAGGTCAAAAATGGGTTGACGTTTCCGAGAATAATTATGGCGTAGCACTTTTAAACGACGGCAAATACGGCTTTGGCACAACAGACGGCAACCTCTCGATGACACTTGTAAAATCAGCAGGCTTCCCGTTTGAGGGCGCAAACGACGTTATTCCGAGATTTACCTATTCAATCTTACCTCACGGTGGTAATTTTGCAAAGGGCGGTGTTGTTGAAAAGGCTTACGTTTTAAACAGACCTATGCTTTGTAAAGAGATTAAAGCTAACAACAACGGTCGCTTAAACGATGAATTTTCATTTATTAATCGACCTATAGACGGATTTATTATTGAAACAGTCAAGGCAAGCGAGGATGGAAACGGTATAATTATAAGAGGCTTTGAGGCTTATAAGGAAAGAAAGACCGTAAGGCTTAGCGTTCCGTTTGCAAATGAATGCTTCCTTTGCGATTTGAACGAAAACGAGATAGAAAGATTAGAGTCTATTGACGGACAAATCAGCTTTACGGTTAAGCCATTTGAAATCGTTACCGTTAAATTGCATTAAAATCTTTAAAATTTAAAAAATTTTGAATTTTGGATGCAAAATATAATTGAGTGTGTTATCATGTATAGGCAAATAACAGACATTAAGGAGCTTTGACGTATGAGAAAAGATTATTGCCATTATTTTGATAAAAATTTACAAGAGGTCTTTTATGCCTATCAGCAGGCAATTAAGAGCAAGTTCGGCAAAGATGCCGACGCCTCGCCGTTTCATACACTTTCGTTTAGTATAGGCTTTTCGTTTAAATACAATATGAACGGAGGAAGCTGTCACGTACACCTCATGCCTTATTCCAACGGCACTGCAATTGACGTAAGATATTCAATTGCACAGCTTGCAATGGCAAGGTGCAGTGCACACGATAAGGATTTGACTGTTGCGGTAGAAAGGATTTTAGGAACAAGCGCACAGCCAATAGAGCTTGACGAAGAATTGTTTATGAAAAACAAAGAGAGCGGTACTGCGCAGTGCTCTTTAAATCAGCCTATGCAGAATCCGTCGTTACAGCCGCAAATGCAACCCGTGCAAAGAGAAACTCCCCCTGTGAGTCACACTCAAGCACCTGCCTTTGCGCAGGGGCAAAGCCGGGCTATGTCCTCGACGCCTGCTCAGAGCGGACTTGGAAGATTTTGTGTGAATTGCGGTACAAGATTTGACGGCGACGCAAAATTCTGCATAAAATGCGGAACAAAACGCCAATAGTTAACAATTTTAAAAGACGCGCTATAAGGCCGATAATCGACTTATAGCGCGTCTTTTTTATTTTAAATTTTAAGCTTTAAATGCTTTTCTGATAACAGTAGATAAGGGCAGATTACCGTTTTAAATTCAATCTATATCTTTATAATATAATACAATAATAATTTTTATCGAGCTTTTTTGACAAAACTATTGCAAAAAGGGATGCAAAGTGATAAAATAATTTTATAGTCATTAAGATGCCAACTTATTTTAATAAGTTTGATATCAAATTGCTAAGGAGGTATACATCAATGAAAAACTTTGGTTTGACCGATTCTCAGGTTGAAGAATCACGGCTCAAACACGGTAGCAATGCTTTAACCGAGCAGGCTACCGAGGGATTTTGGAGTAAGCTTTGGGGCAACTTTGGCGATCCGATGATTAAAATACTTTGCGTTGCGCTTATCGTAAACGTAGTATTTGCTTGTCTTGGACAGGTAGAGTGGTATGAGTCGGTGGGTATTGCGGCTGCAGTGCTTATAGCTACATTAGTTTCAACTTTTTCTGAATACAAAAATGAAAATGCATTTAGAAAGCTGCAGAGTGAGGCTTCACAAATTAAATGTAAAGCGTACCGCAACGGTGAGGTTGTGGAAATTTCCATTAACGACATAGTTGTCGGTGACTGCATTATTTTACAGTCCGGCGATAAAATTCCCGCAGACGGTATTTTGGTTGACGGAAATATTCAGGTTGACCAATCGGTATTAAACGGTGAAGCAAAAGAGGCAAATAAGGTAGTTGCGCCCGAGGGCTACGTAGACGAAGATACCACTACCGACTTTTTAAATCAGTATAAGGTTTTCCGCGGTTCTGTAGTTTGCATGGGCAGTGCAATTATGCAAGTAGTAACCGTTGGCGATAAGTCTGTTTACGGTCAAATTGCAAGCGAATTACAGTCTGAGGACGATAGAGAAACTCCGCTTAAGGTTAAGCTCGGTCACCTCGCAGGTCAAATAAGTAAGTTCGGTTATTTTGGAGGTATTGCAATTGCTGTCGCATTCCTTTTTCAACGCTTCTTTATTCATAACGGCTTTGATTGGGCAAAGATAACCGAGTATTTCACAGGCAACTGGATGGCTCCCGTTAACGACGTGGTCAGCGCGGTAATGCTTGCCGTTATCATCATAGTTATGGCAGTGCCGGAGGGCTTGCCTTTGATGATAGCAATAGTTTCAGCTCAAAACATGGGCAAGATGCTTAAGGATAACGTTTTAGTACGTAAGGTGTCCGGTATCGAAACTGCAGGCAGTATAAATATTTTATTCAGCGACAAAACCGGTACTATCACTAAGGGTCAGCTTGAGGCAGTCGTTTTTGTAAACGGTGAAAGCAAGGAGTACAAACAGTTTAATTCAGTACCCGAAAAGCTCAACAGCCTCCTTGCGTTAAACGTAAGGTATAACACCAACACGATTATTTCCGGTGAAGGCAAAAAGCTCAACATCGTAGGCGGTAACGCTACCGAAAGAGCTCTCGTTTCATACGTTGCAAACGATCCGTTCAAGGCGAGCGTAACTGTTGGAAATAAGATACCGTTTAACAGTCAGAACAAGTATTCTGCTGCAAGAGTAAGCGGTGATTATAATACGACGCTCATAAAGGGCGCACCCGAAAAAATTCTTTCTCAGTGTAAATACTACTACAACGAAAACGGTGAAAAGGTTGCAATTGAGGACGGTTGGAAGAAATTAAACGCTTCTATCGACTCGTTAGCTCAAAGAGCTATCCGCGTACTGGCGTTGGCAACCTGTGACGAAGAGCTTGTTGATGAATCTCTTCCTCAAGGCGATTGGACTCTTATCGGTGTAGTCGGTATACGCGACGAGGTAAGACCCGAATCAATAGTTGCTATCGATAAGGTTCAAAAGGCAGGCGTACAGGTAGTTATGATTACGGGTGACCGTAAGGATACTGCTATTGCAATAGCAAAGGAAGCAGGCGTATTAAAGGCAGATACAGACCTCGTATTTACGTCTGACGAAATTGCAAGCATGAGCGACGAAGAGCTTAAGGATAAGCTTCCTAACATCCGTGTGGTTGCAAGAGCCCTTCCAAGCGACAAGAGCCGTTTTGTAAGAGTTGCTCAAGAGTTAAATCTCGTAGTAGGTATGACGGGTGACGGCGTAAACGATTCACCTGCGCTCAAAAAGGCAGACGTTGGCTTTGCTATGGGCGGTGGAACAGAGGTTGCTAAGGAAGCGAGCGAAATTGTTATCTTAGACGATAACTTCAATTCAATTCAAAAGGCAGTTCACTACGGCAGAACGATTTTCAACAGCATCCGTAAGTTTATTGTCTTCCAGCTTACAATCAACGTAACGGCAGTATTGATTTCATTCATTGCACCTCTTCTCGGTATGGAGAATCCGTTGACCATTACTCAGATTCTTTGGGTAAACCTCGTAATGGATACCTTAGCCGCGTTGGCATTTGGCGGTGAGCCGGCTCTTGATAAATACATGAACGAAAAGCCAAAGCGCAGAGATGAGCCTATTGTAAGCGCAAACATGTGGACGTCGATACTCGTCGGAAGTCTTTGGGTATTTGCTCTCAGCATGGTATTTATCTTCTGCCCGCCGATCGTTAAGCTGTTCAGAGCAAATAACCATTTGACCGGCTATTTCGCATTCTTCATTTTTGCAGCGGTATTCAATGCGTTCAACGCAAGAACGGACGAAATCAATCTTTTCAAGCATATTAGAAAGAATGCTGGCTTTATAAGAATGATTGCTCTTATAACCGCAGTTCAGATTCTTCTTACATACTTAGGCGGTGAAATATTCGGCTGTCACGGATTAAACCTTCAGGAATGGGCTATTGTTATCGGCATGGCAATTACGATTATCCCTGTCGATATCGTAAGAAAGCTCGTTGTTAAAAAAATTATAAAATAAACAAGGTAAATAAGGAGATAGGAAAATGTCAGTTAATTTACAAAAAGGTCAAAAGGTCAATTTAAGAAAGGAAAACAAAGAGGTTTTAAGACGTATTATGGTAGGTCTTGGCTGGGATGAGGCCGGCCGTTATTCGGAAGACGTAGACTGTGATGCAAGTGCTATTCTTTGCAAGAGAGGAAAGCTGGCTGATTTTAGAGACGACGTAGTATTTTACAATCATCTCCGTCATGCAACGGGTGCGGTAGTTCACCAAGGTGATAATTTAACCGGCGAAGGGGACGGTGACGACGAGCAGATTTTCGTTGACCTCGGTGCTTTACCCTCTGAGTACGACAGAATCATTTTTGTAGTCACTATTTATCAGGCGCGCGAAAGGCGTCAGCATTTCGGCATGATAGAAAACGCATTTATCCGTATTTGCGATGCTTCAACAGATGTGGAATTCTGTAAGTTTGACCTTTCCGAGAATTATAACGGAGCAACGGCTATGATAGTCGGCGAAATGGTGAAGGATGCGGGTGAGTGGAAGTTCAACGCTATAGGTTATCCAACCGTTGACAACAGCATTCTTGAAATTGCCAGACGCTTTGAATAATTGATTTTAACCGATTGCAAATTTCCCCTTGCGGGAGATTTGCCGCTCGGTTGATAAAATGAAATTGTGCTTAATAAAAGGAGAAATAAACATGATTAATCTTTCTAAGGGTCAAAAAATAAGCCTTGATAAAAATATGAATCTCTGTCTTGTGGGGCTTGGCTGGGATCCAAACAAGTATAAGGGCGGAGCAACCTTCGATTTAGACGCATCCGTATTTTTACTCGGTGCAAACGGAAAGGTTATGAGCGATGAGGATTTTGTATTCTATTCAAATCCCACTCACTCAAGCGGTTCCGTAAAGTCACTCGGTGACGACCGTACGGGCGGAAAAAGTGATACCGGAGATGATGAGAAAATTATAATCAATCTTTCTCGCGTTCCCGCTCACGTGCAAAAGATGGTTATAGTTATCACTATTTACGACGCAGTTGCAAAAAAACAAAATTTCGGACAGGTATCTAACGCTTACGTAAGAGTTGTTAAAATTAAAAACGAACAGGACGAGGTTGGCGAAGAGGTTGTTAAATTTGAGCTTGACGAGGAGTTTTCTAACGAAACCTCGGTTGCTGCGTGTGAAATCACCAGAAGCGGAAGTGATTGGAAATTCGGCGCTCTCGGCATTGGATATCAATGCGAGCTTGACGGACTTTGCCGTATGTTTGGCATAGACGTTTAATTTAAATTAAAAATTAATTTTAAGATTTGTACAAATAAAGGAGAAATAGTATGGTTAATCTTTCTAAGGGCCAAAGAGTGAGCCTTGATAAGGGTATGAGATTGTGTTTGGTAGGTCTTGGATGGGATCCTAACAGATATCGTGGAAGTTATGATTTTGACTTGGATGCATCTGTATTTTTGCTCGGACCTAACGGTAGAGTAAGAAGTGATGAGGATTTTGTTTTCTACGGAAATCAGGTACATAAGAGCGGTTCGGTTAAATCGCTTGGTGACGACCGTACGGGTGGAAACAGTGAGGACGGTGACGATGAGCAGATTATTATTGATTTAAGCAGAGTTCCCTCTTACGTAACCCGTATTGCAGTTACCGTAACCATATACGATGCTCAGGCAAGACGTCAAAACTTCGGTCAGGTATCAAACGCATACGTAAGAGTTGTTAAGATCAGAAACGAGGGGGACGAGGACGGCTATGAGGTTGTTCGTTACGACCTTGACGAGGAATTTGCCGATGAAACCGCAATCGTTGCATGTGAAATTTCACGTAACGGAAGCGAATGGAAGTTCAGCGCGGTAGGAGCAGGCTACAGAGGTGAGCTTGCAGCGCTTTGCCGTAAATTCGGCGTTGACGTTTAATAATTTACAAAAAGCGGACTTGCGCATTCGCGTAAGTCCTTGACTGTACAAAAATATTGAGTTTTATCAGAGAGGATGACTATGAGCTTTCAATCTTTTTGTTCAAAATGCGGTGGGCAGTTAATACAGCAGGACGAAAACACCTTTAAGTGTAAGTTTTGCGATTCAATTTACCGTGAAGACACGTTAAAGAAGGAGATTGATGCACTTTCGCTGTTATTGGACGAGAAAAAGAGAGAAGAGATTTCCAATTTAAAAAGGGAACTTTGGAAAAAGGCAAACGAGGAGTTTTTAGACAGTAAAGAGATTTTACGTCTTTGTCAAGAGGTGAAAAAGCTCGTTCCGGACGATTTTTATGCTAATTTTTACGAGGCGGCAAACTCGGATAACGAGGACCGTCTTGTCAGCATGCTTGAATGTATGGACGTGATAGAGCATTACGACGATATAGAGGACGTTATCGAATACTGCCTTAAATCAATTACGCCTAAAAATATGCTTGCAATATGCAATCTTATCGAAAAGGCATTCAAGCAAAACGATCTTTCTAAATATAACGAATACAGGACAAGGTACGACGAAAAGTGCGTGCTTATAAACGATTGCGTTTATGACCCTGCATATCCGCGTGACGTATTCGTCTGCTATTCAAGTAAGGATATGCCAAAGGTAGAGGAGCTTGTAAAATTCTTAGAGGAGCAAGGTCTTTTATGCTTTGTTGCAATGCGTAACCTTCAGCACGGAAGAGGGGCTGTTCAAAATTATTGGAATGCCCTGCACACGGCTATTGAAAGCTGTAAATGCGTTGTATTTTTATCTTCGACGAATTCAAGAGATATGCATTGCGATGCGTTGCAGGAGCTCAGATACGTACTGTCACTCGAGCAAAAGCTCAATAAAAAGATTAAGAGAATAGAGTATCTTCTCGAAAATTATACGGGCGCAGTGGTTGAAAGAAACTTCAAGCGCATATTCGAGGGGTTGGAATATTGCTACGACGTAGATACGGTTTACGACAGAATAATGTGGGACGACGATGAGGTTGCCGTTCCCGAGGTTCAAAGCCCCGAGATTTCCGTGCAAAAGGAAATAAAGTATTGCGTAAACTGCGGTAAAGAAAATTTAGACAGCGCAAAGTTTTGCTCAGATTGCGGAAAGGACGTTTTCGTTGCGACACACGAGGAATACGTGGAGCAGTTGAAAAAGCAAAGAGAGGAGCTTGAAGCGTTAAGGCAGTCCTTAGCAAGTGCAAACCAGCAGGTTGAGGAACAAAAAAGGATAGCCGAAGAGCAGAAAAGCAGGTAGAGGAGCATAAAAAGCAAGCCGAAGAGCAAAAAAAGAAGGCTGAAGAGCAAATAAGGCAAGCCGAGCAAAGAAGACGGCAAGAGTCTGACTCTCAAATCCCTCAGCCGTCTAAGGTCGTTCAGCACGATTATGCAGACGATGAATACGACGCTTATTTGCATGGTGATATGCAATTTGAGGACGTAGACCCTGAGGAGGATTACTATGAGGACACCTATCTTCAAGGTCGCAGGGCAGACGTTGCAACGCTTTATACGGGCGATGAGTTTATGGAGCTTATAAAGGGGCAGAACGTAATTTTGCCCGAGGGAATAAGAAAGGCACGTGTAACCGTTGAAAACGATTATAAGCTTGATAACGTAGTAGCCGATTTATATGTGTTTATGCTCGATAACAACGACCAGGTGCTTTCTGAATCAGATTTGATATTTTTCGGTAATACTTCGTCTTTGAATAAATCTGTCAGCATGACCGAGGACGAGGACTGTAACGTAGTAGATATTTCCTTTAACAAAGTAAATCAGGACGTTTCGAAAATCCGTTTCATAATGTCTATGAATATGGAAGACGGCAGAATAAGAAACTTTTCAATGGTCAGGTCATCCAGCATTACGGTTTTACTTGAAGAGAGAGCCTTCGTTATTAATCTTGAAAACTTTGACAGATTTGAAAGTGTTCTGGCAATAGAGTTTTTAAGGATCAGAAACAAATGGAAGCTCAGCGTTCAGGTTGCCGGCTTTAAGGACAGTATAACTGCTATATGCGGTGACTACGGAATAGACGTAGAGTAAAAGTCACAATATAGATAAATAAGTAATATAAGGAGAACGAATATGCCTATTTTCTCTAAAAAGAACAAGAAGAGTCCCGAGGAGATTAAAAAGGAGCGCGAGGCTAAAATTGCCAGCACCTCAAATTCTCTTCGTTTACAGATAGTAACTCTTGAAAAAAAGAAAGAGGTCTTGCTTGGAAAGGTAATGGAAGCTAAAAATAAGGGTCTTAAGGAGCAAGAGCTTCAGGCAAGAAATCTCTTAAAGCAGACTATGGCTGCTATAAAGAGAGAAAACGGAATGCTGATGACACTTGAGCTTGCCGTTCAGTCGCGTGATTTAGCTCAGCTCAACGCTAACTTTTTGGAAAGCATCGGTTCGCTTTCAGACGATATTTTAAGCTCAGGCAAGGTTACGAGCGAGGCAAACGCAAAGCGTATAGGAAACAAATTTTTACGCGCCGTATACGAGTCTAATCAGCAAAAGGAGCGTATTGACGATATGCTTGCAATAGGTGATTATTCATCTGTAATCAGCAGCGACGGTGATCAGTATGCGGAATTTGACGACGAAATAGACAGTATGCTCGAAAATGCTCAGGATACGCAAGTAGGGTATAACACGCCTAATAGAAACCGCTATTAATTAGGAGGTGGAATATGGGTTTTCGCGATTTTAAAAAAGAATTGGAAAGAAAGAGAGAGCAAGAGGAAACCATGCGTGAATTAAATTCCGCAATTTCCACGCTCACGAGAAAGCGTGACAGTTATACAAAGCAGGCTAAAGAAGCGTTAAAGTCGGGAAACACTTCTCAATATA
Organism: Clostridia bacterium; assembly: GCA_017504655.1. Taxonomy (GTDB): domain Bacteria; phylum Bacillota; class Clostridia; order Christensenellales; family Borkfalkiaceae; genus UBA10281. The sequence goes on from JAFVQT010000036.1 coordinate 68,124, forward strand.
ACGCAATGGTTGCACTGCTTAGGCACGCAATATTTAATCTTAAGCAAGCCCAGGATATGGTTGCAAATTTCACAATTGCAAGAGATATGTGTGAGATGCAGCATCTTAACAAAAAATTTGTCAAATCGTTAAATTCAGTAATGAATAACGTATACAAAACGTGCAAGGCAATACACGTAAGTACGAGTGAAAAGACTTTTATGAAGGCTCTTTATCAGCAAAATCAAACCTCGCTTGAGCTTCAACAGGCGTTGCAGGCAAACAATATGACGTTTGCAAGCAGTGTAGCCTCTCTTTCTGATATTGGCGACGATGAAATTAAAAATCTTTTAAGCGATGAGATAGCTGCAGACGAGCAAATGATCGACACCTCGTTAGACGAGCTGGAAAGCTCGCTCTTGGGGTCGGTTGACGGTATCGAAATGCCTAAGGAAAATATTGCTACTATCAGCACGCCGAGTGTAATCGGCTCTGCATCTCAGGCTCCCTGTACTTTAGCACCGGTAGCTCCGAGCGAGCATATAACACCTGCGGTCACAAGAGAAGAGCCGAAATCCTTTGCAGGTACGCCTGCACCGTCTGCAGAAGGTAAAAAGCGTCCCGAGGACGAGCTTTTGAGCGGAGAGGGCGAAGCGGGTGATTTCGTTTGGGATAATATTCCGACTATCGGCTTTGATGATATCGCAGGCTTAGACGAGGTTAAAGAGGTGGTTCAGGTTAAGGTACTTCTTCCTCTTAAAAACCCCGAGGCTTTCGAGGGCTACGAAAAGAAGAACGGTGGTGGCTTGTGTCTTTACGGACCTCCGGGAACGGGTAAGACTATGATTGCCGCTGCAATAGCAAAGGAAATCGGCGCAAAGTTCTGCTCGGTTAAGCCGTCTGATTTATTGCAGCAGGGTGCGGGCAATACAGAGCGTGCGGTCAGAACGTTATTCAAGCAAGCAAGAAAATTCCCTTGTGCCGTAATTTACTTTGACGAAATGGATTCTATTTCGCCAAAGACTACAAGGTCACAGTATGCAAAGCAGCTCAGGTCCGAGTTTCTTGCTCAGCTTCAAGGTGTAGAGAGCTACGGTAAGGATACGGGTAACCTTCTGTTCCTTATATGTGCGACTAACAAGCCTTGGGATATTGACAGTGCATTCCTCCGTCCGGGCCGTTTTGGTACTAAAATTTACGTAGGACTTCCCGATGCCCCTGCAAGAGAGTATATGATAAACAAGCGTCTTGCAAAAATCAAGGCAAAGGGTGTCGTTCGCGTTGGCGACGATCTTGACGTGGCAGGTATCGTAGAGAAAACCAATGGCTTTAATGGCTCTGATATTTCAAATCTTTTAGACAGAATTGAAGAGATTTCAATCGTAAGAGGTATCCGTACGGGTGAAAAACTCATCAGCGGTGACGATTTTGATCAAGCCCTTTCAGATATTCACTCATCGGTACAAACCGAGGATTTGATAAAATTAAAAGAGTGGCGAGAGGAAAACGATTCGTAAGGAGGATTGAATGAACTACCAAGTAGAATATTATAGAAATCTTTACGAAAAGTGCTATAAAGAGGGCTTGCAGGCAAATGACAGACAAAATTTTGCCCTCGCTTATAAAAAGCTTTCAGAATCAGCTCAATATTTACGCAAGCTCGCATCTGTCGACCTTGCAAACAAAGAGATATATACTGCAAGAGCAGATAAAATACAGCGCATTGCGACTGCGCTTCAGACAAAGGCAAACGAGCAGGCTCAGCCATGCCCCGCAAACCAAAGGGTGGACAGCCCTTACAACGGTTACAGCCCGTCGCAAGCCGTAGGTAGCGACACTTCAGGCGGATTTGCAGACGAGGATATGAGCGCGTATTATACCTTTTATAGCGCGGGTGATTTGGTGGACGGCTTTGACAAGGTTATCGGCCTTGAAGAGGCAAAAGAGGCTATAACAGAATACGTTATAAATCCAATTCGCTATGCAGATGCCTACAGCTATAACTTTTTAAGCAGTAAATGTATTCTTTTGGAAGGCCCTCCCGGTACGGGAAAGACCACGTTTGCAAAAGCCGTTGCAAAGGAAATTGAACAGCCGTTTGCGCTTGTAAACGTCGCCGCTATGGTAAACTGCTACGTGGGTGAAACGGGCAAGACGATAGATAAGGTTTTTGCATCCTTAAGAAGATACGTTGAAGAGCATAATTGCGGAATAACTGTTTTCTTTGACGAATTTGATGAAATAGCAAAGAGCAGAGGCGGTGACGATAAAGCATCACAAACGGCAGTTCCCGCGTTACTGCGCAATTTAGACGGAGTAAAAGAAAATAAAAACTTCCTCATTTTGGCTAATACCAACTGCAAAGAATCGTTGGATGCAGGTATTTTAAGTAGATTCCGCAGGAAAATTTACATACCGCTTCCTGATAAGAATATGCGTGTTCAATTCTTTAAAAGCAAGCTGAGTCAGCTTGAAGCTAACTTCTTTGAGCGTTTGGATTTTGAACAGCTTGCAGACGCATCGGATGGGTTAAGTGGCCGTGCAATCGCGCAGATTTGTGACGATTTTCTCCATTTTATAGGTGGGGTTAAGGCAGGTATACGTTCTTGTGAGGATTTTAATCAAGCATTATTAGATATAATTATCAAGCAAAAATAGGTGATTATGATGAAAATATGTCAAAACTGCAAGGCTAAGCTAAATAGCGACGACTTGTTTTGCAGTTCGTGCGGAGCAAAATACAACCCTGACTCCGCGTCAAATGAAAAAGACTCGCTGTTTTTAAAGTATTCAAGCTATTTAAATAACGATAGCTTGTTTAACGTAGCGTGGGCAAAGGAGCAGGGAATTGTTAAAAGCGACGTTGCCGACGAAGCTGAGCAAATATATAAGTTTTTAGCCATGAAGGGTCATTTAAACAGTATGTTCAGATACGCGATGATGTTATTAAATCGAGGACCGAGTGGCTTAACCGAAGCAAGGACTTGGCTGAAGATAGCTTCTGAGCACGGGCACGTAGAGAGCATTAACTATTTAAAAGCAGAGCTTGGCGAGGATGTTAAGGGGAGTTGTGTCAGTCACGTGTTACAGTCAGCTCCTACCGTTTCTCCGACTGTACCGTCGGTTTCTCCTGCTGAGCCTGCCGTTTCTCCTGCACAGCCTGCTCAAAGCGTAAGAAGCGGTGCAGTGCTTTCGGGTGAGGAGGTCTATTCAAAGCTACAGCGTTCAGCAGTTGAAATACACGCCTATACGGCAAACCTAAAGGCTCGCTCATCTGGTTTTTTGGTTTCCTCAACGGGATTCGTGGTAACTAACGCCCATGCTGTTTTAGACGATGACGGAGAGGTTTACCAAAACGTACAAGTGTACTACGGCGGTAAGTATTATCCTGCAAGGGTAGTAGCGGTAGGCAGTCCTGCAGACGGCAAAAACGACAGTGTAGACTTGGCTCTTTTAATTGCAGCGGGCTTGACGGATTGCAGTGCGGTTGACCTTGGCGACGAGGAGTGCCGTAACGGTCAAAAGGTATATCTTATAGGCAATTCGCTTGGCGACGGTATTTGTATAACTTCGGGTATTATAAGCGACGGAAAAAGAGCAATGCCGGGGCTATCGTATCCTTATATAATGACTGATGCCGCTGCAAATCACGGCAATTCGGGCGGACCTTTGGTTGATGAGAGGGGCTCGGTAATAGGTGTGCTGGTTGCAGGCGTACAAAATGCAGAGGGTATGAATTACGCAATTCCTATTGATATAGTAAAAGAATTTTTAGCGTACGTAGTGTCCTTATTAAATTTACCGCAAAGCATTTTAGGCGAGCTTTATTCTGCAAGCCCAAGTAATATGTCTATAAAGGATAAAATCTTTAAGGGTATTCATCTTGCTATTGATGTAATTGAATTTATTCTTAGTATTTTCTAAAAAAATAAACGGAGATAAGTATTATGAAAGAAAAAATCAGAAATCTTACAGTCGCTCCTCGCGAGGATTACGTTATTTGGACGGAAGACCTGACCAATATCGTTCGCGAAACAACGTTGACGGTATCTGCCGGATGTGTTGCACTTTACTTAGTAAACGGCGTAATTAAGAGTATAAATATTCCCGGCCGTGCGCTTATTAAATCAAAAGCTGAAGACAAATCCAACAGCAAGCTCGAGCTCATATGCGTTAATACGGATAAAACCTTTGAAATTTGCTGTGGAGTAGGTAATATTCCTTTCAAGGATTCTGAAATCAACTGCGAAACCGTAGTTGGTGCACACGGTGAGTGTAAAATCAGAATTTCTCAGCCATGGCCTTTATACACGACCTTCGGCCACGCTCCTATCAGTGCTGAGGAAATTGATTCTTACGTTAAGCTTAAGCTCAACGAGATTATGACAACCCGTCTTGCAGAGGTTTTACAGCATTACGATTACAGCAATATTATGACTCAGCAGTCAGCTATTGCAGCAGACCTTGAAAAAAGATTTTCTCAACGCCTTAACGATATAGGTCTTGAGGTTACGAGCTTTGCGCTTGCCGGCATAATGTTCAACGCCGAGTATCAGGAAAAGCGCAGAGAGTATTTTGAAATGCAAAATTGCAGACAGGCAGAAAAGCTTGAGCGCAGAGCAAGAGAGCGCGAGCAAAGAGCGGAAATTGACAACGTTATTGCAATAGCAAACGCAACAAAAAATCTCAACACGTCGTCTAACGTAACGCCTCCTCAGCCTGCAGCGCCCGTAACCCCACCACCTCAACCGCAGTCAGGCGCAAGACTGAATTTCTGCCCAAGATGCGGTACAAAGGTAGATCCTTCAGCAATTCATTGCTCGGGATGCGGTAAAAAACTTATATAATAAAAAGGAGAAAATTTATGGCATTATTCGGTCTTTTTGGAAATAAAGAAAAGAAAAATTTACAGGTAAACGAAGCTAACAAGGCAAAGATATTAAATATCTTAACTCAAACTCAAATGGCATGTAAGGATGCTAACGCAATTGCAGTATTAAGAAAAATCGCTTCTCAAATTCAAGCTCAGGGTGAGTCCTCAAGCGAAGAGCTTATGACCATCGACGGTGAAATTCTTAAGATTTTGACCGATTCTCACGCGTTTATTCTCAAGCAACAGTATCCGACTGCAATCAGTAAGTTAAACAAGGCGTTTAACCTTGCAGTTGACAGAAATCAATACTGCATGCTCGGCGGAAGATAGACCAAACAGGATAAAAAGCTTGAAGATCAGGCAAATCGCGTAATGGCTAACGTTAAAGCTGCAGAAAAGACTCGTGAAGAGGAGCTTCAATCTCGCTTGGACGAGCTTAATGCTGAATTTGAGGCTGCGGTAAACGAGCAAGCTCAGCTCAAGGCTCTTTATGAGCAAAACCCACACAACGCTTCAATTATCGGCAGAGCAAAATCTATACAAACCAAGATTATTTCTATTAAAAACCAAATTAACGCAACCACGATTGAGTTGCAAAAGGAAGGTCAGGATGCTGCTATTATCAGTAACGTTGAATTCAACGAAACCTTAGCAAGCGGAAGACGTAACGATAGCGAAATGGATCTCGCCCGTGAAAATCTTAAGGCTCAAAATCAATTGCGTGGCGAAATGGCAAGTCAGCTTCATGAGGATGCAGACTTGTTAAATGCAGGCGCAGCAGGGCTTTTTGACGGTGATCCTTTTGCAGACCCGTTCCAAGACGCAGCGGCAACTGCTGACCTTTTTGAAAATCCGTTTGGCACACAGGCACAAGCATCTGCACCGAGTGCACAAACTCAATACGGTGGCTTCGACTCGTCAACTATCGGAACTACTTCAATGGCTAACGATATCAGAAAGGCTCGTCAGGAATTAGAAAAGAGCATTGAAATTTTCAATGATAAAATTGACGATGCAAGCGACGAGTTAAACGAGTACAATGCTGAGCTTCGTCCTTTATTAGAGCGCAGACGTACCGCATCGCCGTCAGACTGTCTTACTCTTGACGGTCAAATCGACCAGATAAATGCTAAGAGAAATGCCGTAATCAATAAGATTAAGCGTTACCGTCAGGCAAACGCTCAGCTTGTGGATAAGCTCGGCTTACTCGATAAGCTCGATACTCAGCAGGATCTTGCTTTAACTAACGCAAAGATTGAACAGCTTACAAACGGAAAATTCGCAGATTTCCAAGGTCTTGCTATGTTTCTTAACGATTCTGTTAAGAGAAGCAACGAGGAGCTTCAGGAAATCGGCGAAGCATCAAGCATTGCAGATGCAGAGGATATCATGATGAGCTCGGCTTCTGCTGCTTCTGCTGTTCTTTCCGACGTTGGCTCGATTACTAAAGACGAGCACAAATATGACGCTGTTGAACAAGAGTTAGGTATGACAATATAATTAAACAGGAGTATACTCATGAATTTACAGTATATTTTACTTGCCGCTAAAACTATGTCCGAAAAGGCTGAAAAAGAGAATGCTTGCGGTCTTTCAAGCGCAAAGCAATCGTTTAGTATGGCGGCGAAGAGATATAGACAGGCTGCAGAGTTGGATCCAAATAACAGTAAGGAATATTTAAAGCTTGCGGAGGAATACGAGCGCAAAGCAAGCGGAGCAATGGCAAACAATGCTTCAATAAGCAGTATTCAAGGCGCGACAATGTCTTCTCGTACGCCAAACGCACAAAATGCGCAAAATACACCGAGCGCGCAAGCACCCAAAAAGGAATCTGCAAAGCAAGAGCAGGCAATCAGCGCAAGCGTCACTCAAGAGGACGTTTCAATTGAAGAGGCTATGGGTAGGCTTAACGCTCTTACAGGTCTTAAGGGAGTTAAAGAAAAGGTTCAGTCCTGGGTGTCGCAAATCAGGGTGTTTAAGCGCAGAGAGGAGCTGGGGCTTCCAGTTCCCGACGATTTTTCTTATCACCTCGTGTTTACGGGTAATCCGGGTACGGGTAAAACTACTGTTGCAAGATTTATGGCTCAGATATACAAGGGCTTGGGTATTTTGGAGCAAGGACAGCTTGTAGAAACGTCAAGTAGTGATTTGATTGCAGGCTACGTCGGTCAAACAGCTCAAAAAACAAGGGCGGTAGTCGAGTCTGCAATCGGCGGTGTTCTCTTTATTGACGAGGCGTATACCTTAAACGGTAATGAAAAGGGTAACGAGTTTGGTAAGCAGGCAATAGACGAGCTACTTAAGTGTATGGAAGACCACCGAAGAGAATTGGTTGTTATCGTTGCGGGCTACACCGACTTGATGGCTCAATTTATTGACACAAACCCCGGTCTTCAGTCGCGTTTTAATACGACGATAGAATTCGACGATTATACGGGCGACGAGCTTATGAAGATTTTTGACGGTCTTTGCAAGAAGAACAGATACGAGCTTACGACTAAAGCAAGACTTATACTTAGCGAGCATTTCAATAAGCTCTACGAAAAGAGGGATAAAAACTTCGGTAACGGACGTACTGTAAGAAACACCTTCCAACAAATAGTTTTAAACCAGGCGCAGAGGCTTGACAGAATTTTCCAAACATCGCCAACCGCTCAGGTTTCAGACGAAATGATGGTTACTATTACAGAAGACGATTTGTCAGGCGTTGTAGGTGAGGACAGCATTTCAAAAACTATCGAATATGAGCGCACTAAGGCTGAGATTAACGACGGTGTAATTTACGGTTACCTTTCTCAAAAGAATCTTCCCTCAGCCGCGACAGCTCTTTGCTCGCGTTTAGAAAGTCTTTTAAGATACGTTTACAATTTCTCGGGTGACCTTTGTACTATGATTAACGAATTAAGGTCCTCCTCACACGCGAAGGCTAAGCTTTTGACAAGAGAGCATTACGATTGTATGTACCGCGTAAGGGTGTACAGAAACGCTCACGTTCATGCAGGTGAATGTGACGTTCAGCTTACTCCGCAGGACGTAATGGATTGCTTAAAGATAATCTTAATGCTCGAATAATCAACTTATAGGCTGGTTTTTTTAGAACAATATTAAAATAAAGCAGACAGGTGACCCTTTTAAGGCTCACCTTTGCTTATGTTAAGGAAAAGTTGAAATGGAAAAAGAAATAGAAGGCAGTCTGTTAAACGGTAAGATGCAAAAGGCGTACCGGGTGGGTGCTTTGCTCTATATTCCCGCTGTTTACGATTTAAGCGTTGTAGATAAAATAGCACGCGGAGATTTTAAGTCTGTTGCATTTTGCCTTGAGGATTCTATTGCAGACGATGCGGTGGAGCAGGCAGAAATAAACCTCAAAAGAATTTTAACTGCAATAAAAGAAAGAAAAATTGCCAATTTGCCAATGATATTTATCCGTCCGCGCAGTCCTAAGCATTTGGAGCGCGTGCACAATGCTATTATGGGGCAAATTGATATTGTATCCGGCTACGTTTTGCCAAAATTTGATATGTCTAATGCAAACGAATATAAGGCTATTTTTCTCGAGATAAACAAGCAGTCGCAAACGCCTTTATATATGATGCCTATTTTGGAAAGCCGTTTGATTGCTCAAAAAAGCACGAGGACTGAAGAGCTTTATCAAATCAAAGCAGTATTAGATTCCATAAGCGAATACGTGCTGAACGTAAGAGTTGGAGGAAACGATTTCTGCAATTTGTTCGGAATTCGCAGAAGGGTAAATCAAACTGTATACGACGCAGGTGTCGTTCGTGATATTTTGATTGATATTCTAAACGTTTTTTCTTTAGATTACGTTGTGTCGGGTCCCGTTTGGGAATATTATGGCAAGGATGAAAACGGCGATTGGGCAAAGGGCTTAAAAAGAGAGCTTGAGTTGGATTTGTTAAACGGCTTTGTCGGTAAAACGTCTATCCATCCCGAGCAAATCCCTATAATTTACAAAAGCTTAAGAGTGGATAAAAACGATTATCAGGACGCTCTCTCTATTTTAGGTTGGCATTCTTCAAGGTTGGGTGTCTTTTCAAGCGCAAATCACTCCCGTATGAATGAGGTTAAGTGTCACCGCAAATGGGCAGAGAGGATATTTATACTCGCAAGCATTTACGGAATTAAGGAGTAAACGTATGAGAGTTTGGTTTAACCATTGGTTCAGCACTGTTTTTCATTTAATAAACCTTATAAAACAAGGCTCTCCAAACAAGTTTACGGTTATAGGCTCTAACGAGAATGAAACTGTCGTTTATAAAAATGCTTGCGACGAGTGGTATACAGAGCCTCGCGGGCTTACCGATGAAGAGTACGTTGATTTTTGCTTGGTGTTTTGCAAGGAGCATAAAATCGACGTTTTTGCTCCGAGAAAAAAGCTTTTGGCAATATCTAAAAGCTATGACAGGTTTAAGGAGCTTGGAGTAATATTGATGCTTGACGACCAATATCCGTTACTTGAAATGCTTGAGGATAAAGCAAGGACGTACGAATATTTTGCTCAAATCGTACCCGAGTGTGTTCCAAGCTTTGGCATTGCAAGAAGCTACGGAGAGTTTTTAAGCTGTTACGAAGAGCTGTCTAAGACAGCAAGCAGAGTATGTTATAAATTGGTTGAGGATGAAGGTGCAAGAAGCTTTCGCGTAGTAGACAACAGAATAGAGGGCATTAACGCGCTCTTGGAAAAGCCGGGTATGAAGGTAACTTTAGATACCGCAAAGAAAATTCTTTCGCAATACGATTTTAAGGTTCCGCTTTTGCTTATGCCGTATCTGTCGGGCGTTGAGGTCAGCGTTGACTGTCTGCAAACGCCAGGCGAAAATATAATTATCCCCCGCTATAAGACCAATAAACGCTATTCTGAGATAATTTTCGATGAAAAAATGATGAGTGTTTGCAATAAAATACTTGACAGTATAGCTCTTAAAAGCCCTTTAAATATTCAGTTTAAATTTGAAGGCGATAAATTTTATTTGTTAGAAATAAATCCGAGAATGTCAGGAGGATTACAGCTTTCGTGTGAGGCAACGGGCATAAATTTGCCTGACGTTGCCATTAACAAAGCGATAGGCGAAAATAAGACTTGGAAATACCCAAGCTTTAAATCACAAAGAGTAGTACACATTGAAACGCCTATACGTCTATAATTATGAGTGAATATAACCAGACTAAGATTTTAAAAATTGCAAAGAGATATGCAAATTCAAAGCGACCTTATTTGCTTGTCAATCCAATTCAGGCAAAGCACGTGCCTACAAGACCCGGTGAAGCAATTTGCATGATGCGGGATTTAGGTGAGCAGGTCAGTAAAAAGTATCCTGATACCGGCGTTGTAATAGCGTTTGCCGAAACCGCGACTGCAATAGGTGCGATTGTTGCCTCGTGTTTTAAGGATTGCACCTATGTGCAAACTACGAGAGAGGCTTATCCGTCAGACTGCGACTGCATGTGCTTTCAAGAGGAGCACAGTCACGCGGTAGAGCAAAAACTGTGTAAAACGCATTTGTTAAAGGCGTTTGAGTCTACCGAAACTGTAATTTTGGTAGACGATGAGATTTCTACGGGTAAAACACTTATCAATATTGTAAAGGAAATAAAGGAAGCGTATCCTTGTACTGAGGACAAGCAGTTTGTTTCCGTGTCGATAATTAACCGTTTAAGCGATGAAAACGTAGATTTGCTTTTAAGAAACGGTATAAAATGCGAGAGCTTGCTTAAAATAGTAAATCAAAATTACGACAAGGTCGTTGAGAATATTCAAATAGATGCCCCATTAGAGTTGACCGACGGGGCAGAATTTTCTGTAGAAAAAATCAGTATGCACGGTGTTGGCAACCCAAGAGTAGGTCTTGCCATAAACGGTTACGTGACAAATTGTCAACGCTTAGCCACCGACGTGTTCAAAAGACTTAGAAACAACCTTAAATCAAGTAAAAAAGTACTTGTTTTGGGTACTGAAGAGTTTATGTATCCGTCATTGGTCTTAGCTCAAGAAATTGAAAACAGGGTGAAAGGATGCTCTGCGTTTGTTCATGCGACAACAAGAAGTCCTATCGGCGTGTGTAAAATCGAGGGCTACCCCATTCAAAACGGCTACAGGCTAAGTAGCTTTTACGATAATGAGAGGCAGACCTTTTTGTATAATTTAGATTACTACGACGAGGTAATTATTCTTACAGACGGCGACGTAGACAGTACAGGTGGGCTTAAAGACGTTATAAGCGCACTGTCCTTGTACGGCTGTAAAAACTTCTTTGCAATAAGGAGCGTAGATTGTGTTTAGTTCGTATTTGCCACAAGACGTAACCGTTTTATTAAAGGACATAACGGGAGCTGTTACGCCGTTATCAACTAAAGAAAGAGAGGAGAGAATACAAAAGGGGACGCCTTATTCCGAGATGCTCCCCATAGAATACGTCCCATCAAAGCAGTATTTAGACACCTTTTATACTGCGCTTGAAAGATACGCGCCTATAACGGCAAGGGCTGTTGCAAGCGTTGCGCAAAGAATATGGAAAGATAAAAAGGGTGAGGTAACCTTAGTTTCTCTTGCGAGGGCAGGAACGCCTATAGGAATACTTATAAAGCGTTATTTGTTGAATAAATACGGCGTAGAAGTACCGCATTATACCATTTCGATTATCAGAGGAGTCGGTATTGATAAAAATGCAATGCAATATATTTTGAATCGCCACAGCGCTGAATCTGTTCAGTTTGTAGACGGCTGGACGGGAAAGGGAGCAATTCAGAATCAGCTTACCGAGGCAATGAGGGGTTATAATGGTGTGTCGGACGGGCTTGCAGTTTTGTCCGACCCTGCCGGAATTTCCGAAAAATGCGGTACGTACGAAGATTTTCTGATTGCAAGCTCTTGCTTGAATTCTACCGTTTCGGGCCTGCTCAGCCGTACTTTTTATAGGAACGACATAATCAGTGGGCAGGATTTCCACGGCGCAGTATTTTACAGTGAGCTGAAAAACGATGATCTTACTTACTGTTTTATAGAAAAAGTGCAAAAGCATTTTACCTATAACGAGGATGTTTTTGATGAAGCCCCACCAAAAAACGTTGGAATTAAAGAGGCTGAGCGTATTCGTGATGAATTTAAGCTTTCAAGTATAAATTTGGTAAAGCCGAGTATTGGCGAGGCAACGAGAGTGCTTTTAAGACGCTTACCCTGGAAGATTTTGGTTCATAGTCTGACTGATAACGAGCATTTAGGACATCTTTACAGGCTTGCCGAAGAAAAGGGGGTAGAGGTTGTGGAATATCCGCTTAAAAACTATAAAGCATGCGGTTTAATAAAGGATTTGGCAGATACCTGATATGAAGAGAATTTTGTTTGCGTGCGACCTTGATAATACCTTGATTTATTCGTCGGGTAAAAGGGTTGACGGTGATATTTGTATAGAAAAAATTATGGAAAAGGAGCAGGGCTATATTTCTTTAAAAACCGTAGAGTATTTAAAGGAGATTAATAAAAAAGCCTTGTTCGTGCCTGTTACAACCAGGTCGATTGAGCAATATTTACGCATAAATTGGCCGGAAGGATGCGAGCCAAAGTATGCTATAACCACTAACGGAGGAATTTTGTTAGAGGACAAAAAAGAAGCCGAGGAGTGGAAAAGCCTCTCGTCAGAGGTTGTCAAGCCATATTTAGAAGAGTACGATAGGCTTTTAAAGGATATGCAAGAGAGCGGACTGTTTATAAGGTGTAGAATGGTAGACGGGCTGTATTTGTTTGCATACTGTGCAGATTTTACAGACGGAAAAGAGTGTGAAAAAGCATATAGGGCAAAAACTAAATTAAGAGTTGTTTTATCGGGGCGCAAGCTTTACGTTTTTCCCGAAGAATTTCAAAAGGGCATTGCAGTAGAAAGACTTGCAAAAATGCTGAACGCGGATACGGTCTATTCTGCGGGCGACAGCATTATCGATCTTTCAATGCTTTTATCCTCCGACCAAGCGTTTATACCAAACGGGTGGCTAATGAAGGAATGTAAAGATCTAAAGGCAAACGTTTGTCCAACTGGCGTCCGTTTTTCTGAATTCACAGTTGAAAAAATCAACGAGTTAATAGATGAAAATATTTAATTATAAAGCGCGCTATAAGTCGATAATCGGCTTATAGCGCGCTTTTTTAAGCGTTTTTAGTCATAGTCCAAATTGTCCGCTTATCGGGTCTTTGAATATGTTTAAGCAAGGTGTGGCAAACGTAAACAGTATAAACGCAAACGCAATTATGCAAAATGCGATAATACTCGGGGTGTTAAGGTTGAATTTTTTGCTATTTACGTTTTTTAATAGCTTGCCCTCATAAAGATAGCAAAGCCCTGCAGAAATAAAAAATATTGCAACGTTAAACCAATCGGGCGATTTGCCTATAACCCCGTTATACGTGTAGAAGATTATTGGGATTAAAAGCAAACCGACAGATGTTCCCTTTAATTTTATAAGCCAAAAATTATCTGAATCCTTAAAGCAAAAGCTTTGAAATACGGCGTATAAAAATGCGGGAAAAAAGAACAGCTTCATATGCTCCCACGTGGATTCGTTTACTCCTGAAAAGGGCGCGGCTAAATATGAGCCTCCCGTCCACTCATATAGAAAGTGAAGCAGTGTCCCGCCGATTGCAGTTACGGTATAACCGAGTAACTGCCAGATTAGTATTGAGCGTTTAATAATCATACCTCTTCTAAGTTTATATATATTCTTAAATATTGAAAAAATTCATCTTGTATGCTTTTGTTACATCTTTATTTTAATTTGTAAGTTTGTGGACAAAGGAAATATTTTTATGATAAAATACAGATGGATATATAGTGTGTGTGTAATATATATTAATAAATTTTTCAGGTGATAAGATGTTAAAAGGAAGATTTACTTTGCCGGCAGATAATTCGCTTGGCGAAAAGACTAAGGAGATTGCTAAGTTATGGGGCAGTGATGCAGTAAGAGATTGCGACGGAACAGAGCTTCCCGAAAATCCAAAGCAATACGGAAAGGTTTACAATACTTATTTTATCGTTCGCGGTGATAACGATTGGGCAAGGCTTCATCCTGAGGAGGCTCAAAGAATTTTCCTTCTTACAGAAAGGCATTTAGCAGTTTGCGATAAGGTTGAAATTGAGATAATGAAAACCTTTTTGAAGGATGAGTTTGACCCTGACTGCAGCTATTTGGACAGATGGGAGGTTTATGACAGAACGACCGGTATTTTGCACTCTGACTGGAGCTACGATCAAAAAACGGGAATAGTAACTGTTTTAAATGCAAAGAAATTTCATGAATATACCGTGTCGTTTTTAGCAAGAATTACTTGGCATCCCGTACAAATATATAATTATTTGACAAACGAATGGACTTGTGAAAAGCAGCTTACATACGACCCGGCATTCCCTCATACCAAAGAGTATATAAAAAGGCACATGGAGGAGTGGTGTTTGCAAAATCCCGACACTGACGTCGTCAGATTTACTACCTTTTTATATCAATTTACCTTAATTTTTAACCAATTAGGTAAAGAAAAGCAGGTTGAGTGGTTTGGCTATGCACAGACCGCAAATCCTATTCATATTGATAATTTCTATAAAAAGACGGGTATTAAGCTCACCGCTGAGGATTTTGTGGACGAGGGTCATTACAACAATATATTCAAAGCTCCTACCCAAAAATTCAAGATGTATATGGAGTTTATCGAAGAATTTGTTTGCGAAACTGTAGCGGAATTAGTTGAAATTTGTCATAAGCACGGCAAAGAGGCTATGATGTTTTTAGGTGATGACTGGATAGGCTCCGAGCCATACGGCGAGCATTTTAAAAAGATGAATTTGGATGCCGTAGTAGGCTCTGTAGGCGGTGGCGTTACAGTAAGAATGCTCTCCGAGATTCCTCACGTAAAATATCACGAGGGCAGATATTTGCCTTATTTCTTCCCCGATACCTTTTTCGACGGAAACGAGGATAACGCCGTAGCAGAGCTCAATAGAAACTGGCTTACCGCAAGAAGAGCAAATATGAGAAAGCCGTTAGACCGTATGGGCTTTGGCGGATACCTTTCACTTGCTGCAAAGTTCCCCAAATTTATCGAAAGGGTAGCACAGATTGCAGATGAGTTTAGGACTGTTTATGATGCGATTGATAATAAAAAGCCATATTGCAGATTAAAGGTTGCTATTTTAAATGCTTGGGGTAAAAAGAGAAGCTGGATGAGTCACATGGTTGCTCACGAGCTTTGGTATCAGTCGATATATTCTTATCAAGGCATATTAGAGGCTATTTCAGGGCTTCCCGTCGACGTTGAGTTTTTATCGTTTGACGAGGTTTTAGGCGGTGTGCCGGAGGGTATCGACGTAATAATCAACGCGGGCGATGCTTATACCTCGTTTAGCGGAGGAAAGGCTTGGCTCGATGAGAGATTGCAAGCCTCTATCAGAGAATTTGTTTATAACGGCGGTGGATTTATCGGTGTTGGCGAGCCAACTGCTTGCTCGGCAAACGGAAGATATTTCCAGCTTGCAGACGTGTTGGGCGTGGACAAAGAAATAGGCTACACTCTTTCTAACGATAAGTACAATATTCAAAAGATAGCTCATGATCTTACCGACGGAATGACTGCATTTGACTACGGCGAGGATAAGAAGAATATTTACGCGTTAGACGGCACGAGTGTTTTAGACATAGCTTTTTCTGACAGATTTAAGCGCAACGTAAACGTAGGCGAGGTTAAAATGGCTGTAAACAGCTTTGGCAAGGGCAAGAGCTTTTATATAACCGGTATCCCTTATTCCTTTGAAAATTCAAGGCTTTTATATAAGGCTATGTGTTACGTTAGCGGAAAGGATTTACACGTATGCTACTCGTCAAATGTAAATACCGAATGTAATTATTATCCCACAAGCAGTAAATATGCGGTTGTAAACAATGCGGATAGCGAGCAGGTTACTGATTTTTATGACGTAAACGGTAACAAACAAACTATTACCTTAAAGCCTATGGAAATTAAATGGATTGAGGCTTAAACCTTTAATAATCGACTTATAGATAGGTTTTTCTAAAACGAAAGCTACAAATTGGTGAGGGTGGACAGGCAATCGCTTGCCTATCCAAGGAGTAGTTTTCGTTTTTTTTTTGTAAAATTTTAAGTTTTAAATTGAAAATATAGGTTTATATGTGGTACAATCATTATATGATATTTAAGGGGGCTTTTTATGGAAAAGGTTAAAAAGCAGTACGGGCTTTGGACGGGTATCGCAATGGTTATCGGTATCGTTATAGGCTCGGGCGTTTTCTTAAAGGCAGGCGGTGTGCTTTCGCTTGCAGGTGGAGATTTAAAGCTTGCATTACTTGCATGGCTTGTCGGTGGCGTTATAATGATTTGCTCAGGCTTTTGCTTTGCGGTTTTCGCAACGAGAGTTACTAAGTATAACGGTGTTATCGACTATGTAGAGGTTTCTACAAACAGAAGGGTTGGTTACGGCTTGGCGTGGACGATGACGACCTTTTATTATCCTACTGTAGCATCTATCGTGGCTCTTTTTGCAGGAAGTTATTTCTTTAAGCTTTTAGGCATGAATATCGAGCTTGCAGATTGGCGGAATTTTATATTCGCATTTGTAATTTTACTGCTTTTCGTAGTACTTAATTACGTGTCGCCTATTATATCCTCAAAATTTCAAATTTCGGCAACGGTAATTAAGCTTATGCCTATAGGCGTTATTGCTGTTGCAGGCTTGTTTGCATCGCTTATAGTTGACGGTAACGTCGGTATAATAAATGCGTTTTCTATAAAAGCAAGAGGCTACGAAGCAAATTTTGGCGAGGCCGTCAAAAAAACTGCCTTTGCATACGAGGGGTGGGTGTGCGCGACTGCTATAAATGCCGAGCTTAAGGATTCTAAAAAGAATTTGCCTAAGGCTCTCGTTATCGGCACGGTAGCAATTCTCGGTTTTTATCTTATCTATTATATTTCGCTCTCCGCATTTTTGGGCAATGCCGGTACTATAATTCAAGACGATTACGCTCCTATCGCCGTGTTTGAGAAAATTATGGGTAAGGTTGGCGGTGTTATCTTTACAGTATTTATTCTTGTATCATGCTTGGGTACGGTAAACGGTGTTACCGTTGCATGCTGCAGAGGTATGTATACTATGTCTTGCAGAGGTCAGGGTATCATGCCCGAAAAGTTCTCTAAGCTTGGCAAAAATCAAAGTGTAAGCCTTTTATCGTGTGTTTACGGCTTTGGTTGTATGATGATAATGCTTGGTGTATGGTATCTCGCATTCAGCGGAAATAAGTTCTTTGGGCATCTTACAAGCATGGATGAAATTATTTGTGCTATAATCTATGCGGTTTATATCACAATGTACGTTTATATTATGAAGAACTTTAAAGACTGCGGTGTATTCTCAAGATTTGTTATGCCGATAATGGCTATAATAGGTTCGCTCTTCTTTGTATTTTGCGGTAGCGGGTTATATCAGCTTATCTTCTTAAGCTCGTGGGATAGCTTAAAGGCATTTGGCGTGTTTATGATTATATTTGCGGTGATGACAATCCCTTGTATATTCTTCTATCACGGCGGTGGAAAGGATTTAAAAGAGAGCGATTAATTATTTTCAATACAATTAAGCCCCTTGCCGTAGGTTGTACGAGCAAGGGGCTTTTTGTGTAAAATTTCAAATAATCGCCTTATACGCGCACGGGCTTTTGGCTTACTAAATGCCCTTTTGTAATATGTTAGGATAAAGTTAATAGCTAAGCGAACTTTTTAAGACGGAAAATGTCCGTTTATGATACAAAAAACATTAAAATTGTTGTTGAAAAAATTTTTTAATAGTTATATAATTATTATAGAAAACCTTTGGTTTTCCAATTAAGATTTTCCAAAGGAGAAAATATGATTGTATACAACTTTGGCGTTTTAAAGAGGTAGATTATGAAAAAATTAACTTGTGTTGTTCTTGGATATGGAAACAGAGGAGAGCGTTATAGCGAATATGCTACGGTGCAAAGCGATGAACTAGAGGTGGTCGGCGTTATTGACCCAAATCCTGTAAGAAAAGATGCTGCAAAGAGTCAATTTTCTTTAAGCGAGGACATGCTCTTTAATAACTTAGAAGAGTTTTTTAATAAAGACGTACAATGCGATTTCGTTATAAATTCAACTATGGATGAGTTGCATTATGAAACGACCATGGCTCTTTTAGATAAAGGTTATAATATTCTTTTAGAAAAGCCCGTTACGTCAAACGCAAAGGAGCTTTTAGATATTAAAAATAAGGCTGAAGAAAAGGGACTTAAGGTTGTTGTTTGCCACGTTTTGAGATACACGCCTTTCTATTCTTCAATAAAAAACATTATAGACAGTGGAAAAATAGGAAAGGTGGTAAGCTTACAGCTTAACGAGCACGTTTGGTACGGCCATTTTGTAAACGCATACGTAAGGGGTAAGTGGAATAACGAGGACGCTTGCGGAAGTGGACTTTTGCTTGCAAAATGCTGTCACGATACCGACCTTATTTGTTGGCTTAACAATATTACAGAGCCCGTTGCCGTATCTTCCTTTGGTAGTAAGGCGTTTTTCACTGAAGAAAACGCACCGAAAGGCTCTGCAAAGCGTTGCCACGAGTGTACTGTAGAAAACTGTATGTTTAACGCTAAAAAGTTTGAAATAGAAAAGGATTTTTGCCCCATGTACACTTGGGGAAAGATTCAAAAACCTTTGGAAGATATTACGTACGAGGAAAAAGTTGAGTTTTTAAAGACAAGCAGCTATGGCGAATGCGTCTTTAAAACCGATATGAATATAGTAGACCGTCAATGCGTTTCGGTTAATTTTAAAAACGGCTCTATTGCTACGCTTAATATGATCGGTGGAACAAGCGCTGCGGGTAGACATATCCACGTAATATGCGAGTTCGGTGAAATAGTAGGTTACGTTGAGCAAAATAAAGTCATAGTAAGAATTTTTGATAAAGAAAATATCGGTGTAAACGAGGAAACAGTTGACTTTTCAGCTAAAGTTGACCTTACAAAAGAGGATAACTCTATGGGTGGTCACTACGGTGGTGATTACTATATCATGCGCGATTTGGTCAGATTTTTGAACGGAGAGCCAACATCCTCGTCAACTACTGTAATTAGCGATTCTATAAGCGGACACATGGTAGTTTACTGCGCTGAAAAAGCCAGAAAAACCTCAACTGTCGTATTCGTTGACGAGTTTGAAAAGGAAGTTATTGCTTAAAGAAAGTAAATATTACTTAAGTAAAACAAATTTAGCAATAGTAATATGGGAGTTTAAAATTGGTGCAAAAATCTATAGAATATCTGAAAGGGGCTATTAAATAATGTTACCTGTTGAAAAAAAAGTAAAGTTGCCCGAAAATAATTTTCCCACGCTTTGGCAAGCTGTGCTTTTTCGCAACATTGGATTTGTTCCGGTTGATAAAATCGCAAGCGTATTGAAATGCTCTGTCAGCGTTGTTTCGGCTGAGGCAAAAAGGCTTGGCTTAGAGCATATAAGCTACGATGAAAATTGGGAAAAGTTAGGCTATATGACGGTTATTCGCAATAACTGGTATTTATTGCCGTATAATCAGCTACTTAATTTACTTGGTTTTAGCGAAGAAAGATTAGACTTTATTTTAAAAAATGAAGACTTTTTTGGTGAAAAGTTGGGTGGTTTTAAACCCGAACTTACAGAGATTGTTTATGAGCCTTTAACTAAAGAGCAAATTGAAAAGACCGAGCAGATTGCATGTATAATAAGGCGCGAATATAGTGTCAGCTTTGCTAAAAAGTTTAACTTTTTTAATGAGGATAGCAAAGAGATAAGTGTTTTGCATAAGAGAAGTGGAATAAGGATTGTTCACGGCTATTTAACCCCTTGCGGTGACGTTTTTAGTGAAGATAGCGAAAAGTATATGCCCGACGCACTTTTAGAGGAGTATGCTCGCGTGGGTATAAACGGCGTCTGGGTGCATGCAATGTTGTCAACACTTTCTCCTTATCCGTTTGATAAAACTTTAGGTGACGGCTATAAGCAAAGAAGGTTGGCGTTACAAAAACTTGTTGATAGATGCGCAAGATTTGGCGTTAAGGTTTATTTGTACCTAAATGAACCAAGGGGAGTTTTCGTTGAAAAACTGGGTGAATTTAAGCATTTAGCAGGAAGAATAGAAAATGGTGTTGCCAGCCTTTGTTTTGAGCATAAAGAAGTTCAAGATTATTTATATAGCGCAGTTAAAGACCTTTTTGAAAACGTACACGGCATAGGTGGTTGTTTTACTATTACAATGAGTGAGAATCAAACGCATTGCCATTTTAGACAGGGTAATAATTGTCCAATTTGCAGTGGTGTTTCACCTGAAGAAGTAACTTCTCGCATTAATAACGTTATCGCAAAAGCAGTTAAAGATAGTGGAGCAAATGCTGAGGTTATCGCAAATCTTTGGGGTTGGTCAACTTATATGGGTTGGACGGAAGAGCAACTGATAAACGGTATTAGGCTTTTAGATAAAGACGTTTCCGTTATGTGTGTAAGTGAGTTTGATTTAAACATTGAAAAGGGTGGGGTAAAAAGTAGAATAATAGACTATTCTATAGCAAATCCCGGTCCCGGTGAGGTTGCAAAAAAAGCATTGTCTTTTGCAAAAGAAAAAGGTCATAAGACCTATGCTAAAATTCAAGTTAATAATAGTTGGGAATGTTCGGCTGTGCCATATCTTCCTGTTTTTGATTTAACTTACGAGCATATAAAAAATTTAACTGAAATTGGCGTGGAAGATTATTTACTTACCTGGACGTTAGGTGGCTATCCATCGCCAACTATGGATATGATAGCCGACTATTCTTCGCAAAAAGAAAGTTTTAATTTGCAAAAATGGTACGGTAAGTTTTTTGGCGAAAAGTCTAAAGACGTTCAACTTGCAGTTGATAAAATTTGCAGTGCATTTAGGGAATATCCTTTTAGCATACAAAACTTATATCTTTCTCCAAGAACGTTAGGTCTTGCGAATTTGTGGGACGTTGAACCTTGTGAAAAATCTTCTACAATGGTATGTTATGCCTACGACGATTATAAAAATTGGTTAGGACCATACCCACTTGACGTGTTTGTTTCTCAATATAATAAACTTCTGACTAAGTGGCAAGAGGGTATCAAAATATTAGAAAAAATTAATGATAATCAACTTATAGATGAACTTTTAACCTATTCTAAAGTTGCTTATTATCATTTTTATTCAGATTTATTACAAACTGAGTATAGTTATAAGAAGTTAATTCAAGATAAAAATAGTGTTAATGAGCTTTTAATAAAAGAAAAGGAGTTATCAATCAAGTTGTTGGCTTTACTTAAAAAATCGCAGTTCGTTGGTTTCGAAACGTCAAACCACTATTTTTATACCGAAAGAAACGTTTTAGAAAAACTTATAAACGTTGAGAGAATTCAAAAAGAATACGTAATTTAAAGCAAGGCATATTAAAGCTTTGCTTTAAATTTTTGATAAATTTAAAAAAAATATTGAAATGTCTAGTAAATTTTGTTATATTTGTAATAAGTTTTATCATAAAGAGAGGGCAAATATGAAAAACTTTATTTGCATTGAAAACTGGAAACTTGCTTACGTAGATAACGCAACCTTTAAAGCGGAAAATTTAAACCTAACAACACCTAAAGATGTTACAAAAAAGGGTTTGTCTGTTATAAATGCAAGTGTTCCGGGTAACTTTGAACTTGATTTTATGCGCGAGGGTATTTTAGATGACGTTTATTTTGGAGCGAACTTTTTAAAGACCTATCGTCTTGAAAATCTGCATTTTTATTATTTTACAATCTTTGAGCTTGCGCATAAAGATGGTTGCAACACAGTATTATCTTTTGAAGGAATTGATACGGTTGCAGAAATTTTTGTCGATGGTGAAAAGCTTGCTTTCGTTGAAAATATGCACCACGCGCACAAGTTTGACGTTAATAACTTAAAAGAGGGTAAACACTGTTTACTCGTTCATATTTTACCTGCAGTCTTATATGCAAGACAGTTTGATATTCCATCAATGTGTTATGGTATGAAATACAATCACGACGCAATAGAGTTGAGAAAGTCTGCGTCTATGTTTGGCTGGGATATCATGCCAAGAATTGTGTCTGCAGGGCTTTTCAAACCAGTTAAAATTGAATACGTTAAAAAAACGAGAATTAAAGACCCGTTTGTTTATTTTGAAAGAATGAATAATGAAAAAACGGGTGGTGTAGTAATAATGACCTTTAAAGTTGAAATAGAAGACGATTTTCTTTTCGACTATAAGGTTAAAATTAACGGTAAGTGTAAAGACCACGAATTTAACTATGAAATGGTGCCTTATTCCGCATCAAATAGGATTGGTTTAGACTTTAAAAACCTATATTTATGGTGGCCAAAGAATTACGGTGAGCCAAATCTTTACGACATAGAGTTTTCTCTTTATAAAGGCGAAGATCTTTGTGATACAGTAACAGTTAAGACTGGTTTTAGAAAGGTTTGGCTTAAGAGGACTTCCCTTTCGGGAGATAACGGAGATTTTTGCTTTATTGTAAACGGTAAGCGCATTTTTGTTATGGGTACAAACTGGGTGCCACCTGATGTTTTTCCTTCACGTCACGGCGAGTATGAGCAAAGGGGCTTAGAGTTTGTAAATGATTTAGGCTGTAACATGGTGCGTTGTTGGGGTGGAAACACCTATCCATCGCAAAACTTCTATGATTATTGTGATGAGCATGGTATAATGATTTGGCAAGACTTTTCAATGGGTTGTGGACATTATCCTGATGACGAAAGACTTTGTAAGCTCGTAAAAGAAGAGGTAAAGCAAACGGCAATAGCGTTTAGAAATCATCCGTCGCTTGCGCTTTGGGCAGGTGATAACGAATGCGACGTCTTCGTTGTTTACAATGCAGAAAGTGATCTTACCGAAAAAGACCAACCTGCAAATCTCAATCCAAATTTGAACAAATTAACTCGTGACGTAATTTTAAAAGAAATAAGAAATCACGACGGAACAAGACCATACTTACCGTCTTCGCCTTACGTTGACGAGGTTGCATATTTAAAGGGTAACCCTTCCGAGCTTCATATTTGGGGGCCAAGAGATTTCTTCAAGGGCGAGTATTATAGAAATGCAAAATGCCATTTCGCATCAGAGATTGGCTATCATGGTTGTCCTTCGCCAAAATCTATAAAGAAGTTTATATCCACTGAAAGTTTGCCAAAGAGTTCTATAACTGAAATTTACGAAAACCCAGAGTGGCTTGTTCATGCAACTTGTATGGAAACTTGTTTAGAGGGTAATCCGTTTGGGCATAGGCTTCCATTGATGGTTAGCCAAGTTGAAAGAATTTTTGGTACAGCTTCGAGTGATTTAGCAGAATTTGCACGCCAAAGTCAAATTTCTCAAGCGGAGGCAAAGAAGTTCTTTATTGAAACTTTTAGGGCTCAAAAATGGAGAAAGACGGGTATTCTTTGGTGGAACGTTATAGACGGTTGGCCACAAATTTCTGATGCTATTATAGATTGGTATGGGGTTAAAAAGCTCGCTTATAATTACATCAAGAGGTCGCAAAGTTCTTTTTGTATGATTTTTGATGAGCCGGTTGGCGGTAAGCATACGTTAATTGCGACGAACGATTCTGTCATAGATGAAAGTGTAGATTATAAAGTAACTAACCTCGTAAATGACAAGGTTGTTTTAAGCGGTAAATTCAATTTAGCGCAATTCGGCAAGAAAGAAGTTGATAGCTTAGACGTTGAAAACAACGCTTTTTATCTTATCGAGTGGAAGTCAAAGCAAGGAGAAGGTAAAAATCACTTTGTAACGACAATAGGCGACGGTTGGACGTACGATACGTATAAGGCTTGTATGATGAAGGCAGGCTTTTATGATGAGTTCGAGGGTTTTGATAAATAATCGACAACAGGTGATTTTTCGCTGTGTACGTACCTTCCTTGGTGAAGACAGGGCATTACCCTGGTAAATCGAGAATATTCGACGGATATTTTGCAAATCCAGACGAACTATAATAGCATTATATTTTGCGCTAATCTTGCCGTAAAAAGTCGATAAATAAATTAGCGAAAATTGTATAAATTTACCGTCGAAAAAGGTCGGCGCGAAAAAAATAGAAATATGTAAAATGTTAAATAATCGGCTTATATCCGGATTTTTTGACAAAAGAAGGTGAAAAATGAAAGTTTTAATGTTAAATGGAAGTCCAAGAGTTAACGGCAATACTCAAATTGCTTTAGAGGAGATGAAAAAGGTTTTTGTTGCAGAGGGGATTGAGGTTGAGCTCGTTCAAATTGGCAATAAAGCAATAAGGGGCTGTATGGCTTGCGGTGGCTGTAGAAAAATAGGAAAATGCGTTTTTGACGACGGTGTAAACGGGCTTGTGGAGTCCTTCAAGGATGCAGACGGCTTAGTGGTTGGTAGCCCCGTATATTACGCATCGGCAAACGCAACGCTCATAGCAGTCTTAGACAGAATGTTCCAATGCAGCGGTTGGCTTGACAAAACTATGAAGGTGGGTGCATGCGTTGCTGTTGCAAGGCGTGGCGGAACTACTGCTACCTTTGACGAGCTTAACAAATATTTTACCATATCGGGTATGCCCGTTGCTTCGGGTCAGTATTGGAACGGTGTTCACGGCGGAGCTCCGGGAGAGGCTGTTGAAGACGGAGAGGGCTTACAGCAAATGAGAACACTTGCAAAAAACATGACTTTTTTAATTAAGTCGATTGCGCTGGGCAAGGAAAAATTTGGGCTTCCCGAAAAGGAAAGCAGAATTGCCACAAATTTTATCAGATAGCATCAATAATTATATATATTAAGGCAAAATCAATCAAAAATTATATACCAATTATCAAAAATTAATGTTAAGCATATACTAAAGCGACAGAAAGGTTCAATATTGCAACAATTATTAACATTTTGCAATACTTATTAATTTTTAGTTGACTTTTAGTTTACTTTTGGTTTATAATCATAATATATTAATTTAAAGGAGGACGTATTATGAAATTGTTCAACAAATTAGCAAGTGTACTTTTGGTAGGAGCTTTAGCCTTTATTTTCGTTGCGTGCAGTGGAGGGAATACCGCTTCACCTGAATATCCGATATTAACACCCACACAGCAACCCGAATCAAGTGGCGAAAATTACACCGAAATAGTAGAAAACGAGTTTGTGTCTACTATCACAAATCCAAACAGTTACTTTTCAATCGATGCAAATACTGCCTCTTATCCAAATTTAAGAAGCTTAATAAACAACGGGCACTCAATTCCTAAGGATGCAGTAAGAGTAGAGGAAATGTTAAACTACTTTAACTACGATTATCCTACGCCGGAAGACGGTGAGGTTTTCTCGGTTACAGGCTCGCTTTTCGATACTCCGTACAATAGCCAGACCAAGCTGTTGACTATAGGTATAAGTGCTCAAAAGATAGAGTTTTCCAACATTAAAAATAATATAGTATTCTTAATCGACGTAAGCGGTTCAATGTATTCGGCAGACAAGCTTCCGCTCGTTCAAGAGGCGTTCAGAATGCTTGCGGAAAATTTAAACCCCGAGGATAGAGTTTCTATCGTAACCTATGCAGGCGACGACAGAGTTGCATTAAGCGGTGCATACGGTCACGAAAAGCAGAAGATAACTGCAGTTATAGAGGATTTAGTAGCAGGCGGCTCAACAGCGGGCAGTGCAGGTATTACTACCGCATACGAGATTGCTCAGCAGTATTTTATCGAGGGTGGAAATAACAGAGTAGTTCTTGCAACCGACGGTGACTTTAACGTAGGCTTGAAAAACGTTGACGAGCTTGAAAGCTTTATCGCTCAAAAAAGACAAACGGGCGTTTATTTCTCGGTATTTGGAGTAGGCAGAGGAAACGTTCAGTCTGATAAAATGGAAGCGTTAGCTCTTGCGGGCAACGGTGTATGCTCGTATATAGATAGCCAAAAAGAGGCGAGAAGAGCATTGGTTGAGCAAATTGGCGGTAGCATGGTTACCGTTGCAAAGGACGTTAAAGCAGGAATAACCTTTGATAAGCAATACGTAGAAAGCTATAGGCTTATCGGTTACGAAAACAAGCTTTTAACTCAAGAGGAATTTGAAGATTCTACGACAGACGCGGGCGAAATAGGCAGCGGTCATACTCTTACCGTAATGTATGAAATCAAGATGACCAATAAAGAATTTGTTTCGGGAGAAGAAATTGCTCAGGTAACTCTTAAATATAAGCCAACAGTTAACGTAGGCGGAAACGAAATAGAGGTTGATTTAGTTGCGGGCATTAAGACTGACGATTATCACGCAGAGCCAACAACCAACGATATGTTCGTAGCATCGGTTGTGGAATTTGCTCTTATTTTAAGAGATTCTAAGCACAAGGCAAACGCAAACTTAAACGACCTTGTTACAAGGCTTGACTGCTTGGATTTGTCTGACGACGAATATAAGGAAGAGTTCAGAGAGATTGTCAGAAAATACAGAAATACCGTTGAGGGTTAACTGTAAAATAACTGTAAAAAAAGTATAATAAATGCGCTCTGTTTGGTGCTCCAAACAGAGCGCATTTTATCTCATACAAACAAAAAAGGCACTTGCTTAAGTGCCTTTTAACGATTAATCTGTAAATTATGCCTTATTTTTTAAGGTTGCGAGAATTTCTTTAAGTAAGTCCTCTGTAGTTGGGTTAGCAAGTCTGTCAAGTCTTGCCTTTTCAGCAGCGACAGCATCCTCTGCAGCCTTTTTAGCAGCCTCTTCCTCAGCCTTATTATCTAAGTATGCTTTAACAGCGTTCTTATCGTTAAGCTTGATGCCTGCAGCCTTAAGCTCTTTTCTTTGCTCCTTAGTAGGCTTGCCCTTAGCAATTGTTTGCTCGAGCTTATCACGGTTTTCTCTTGCCTTGTTAATAAATTTAACTATAACGAAGAGTACTAATGCAATAATGAGGAAGTTTATGATTGCATTGATAAATGCGCCCCAATCAATATAGAAGCAGTTTGCAAGGTCTATAGTACCGTCTTCGAGATATGCCTTATCTCCTAAGAAGGTGTAAACCTCTGTCAAAGCATTTTTACCGAGCATAAGTGCAAGCAAATAGTTGATAATAGGCTTTAAAATAAAATTGCTTAAGCCGTTGACGATTGCGGTAAACGCACCGCCTACGATAACGCCGACAGCCATATCAACGATATTACCGCGGGTAATAAATGTCTTGAATTCGCTAAAAAACTTTTTCATATTTGTTTTCTCCTTTTAAAAATACAGGTAGATTATACACCTATCGTCTGATATTTGTCAAACGCTATTGACAAAATCGTATAAATTTAAAATAAATATTTTAAAGGGCAGAAAAGGCGTTGACATTTTATAAGTAAAGTATTAAAATCTAAAAGATATTTACATTGGAGAAATTTATGGAAACGTTATTTAGTTTGTCAATTGCCCTTTTCGTTGGTTTAATGCTTTCGAGATTGGCAAAATTAGTTAAGCTCCCTGCAGTAACCGCTTATTTGATAACCGGCGTCTTAATCGGCCCTTGGTGCTTGGGTGCTTTCGGCATAAAAGGTCTTGGTTTTGTAAGTGAAGAGGAGTTGAAATCCTTTGGAATAATATCAGACGTGGCGCTTGGGTTTATTGCATTTTCAATAGGAAACGAGTTCCGTTTGTCACAGCTTAAGGCTATAGGTAAAAAGGCTACCGTAATAGGTATTTTTCAAGCTGTAACGGCAACTGTTTTTGTGGATGCCGCGCTTATAGGCCTACATTTTATATTAGGTGACAAATTTCCGCTCCCGGCTGCTCTCATATTAGGTGCAATTGCATCTGCAACTGCACCTGCAGCAACGTTGATGGTTGTCCGTCAGTATAAGGCTAAAGGTCCTGTAACAGAAACTCTATTACCTGTCGTTGCAATCGATGATGCCGTTGGTTTGGTTTTATTTGCAGTATCGTTCGGTATTGCAAAGGCTATAATTTTAAATCAGGTAAGCATTATTTCAATTATCTTAGAGCCTATAATAGAGGTTGTACTATCACTTGGACTCGGTGCGGTAGTCGGTCTTTTGATAACCTATTTCGAAAGGTTTTTCCACTCGCGTTCAAAAAGACTTTCTATGTCGGTTGCCTTTGTATTTTTGACAGTAGCTCTTTCGATGTTGGAGTTTAAAATCGGTGAGGTACACGTAGCATTTTCTTCACTTTTAACTTGCATGATGCTCGGTACTGTTTTTTGTAACTGCTGTGATTTTTCAGAGGAGCTTATGGATAGGTTGGACCGTTGGACAGCGCCCCTCTACATTTTATTCTTCGTAATAAGCGGTGCAGAGTTTGATTTCTCTCTCTTTGCAGATATACTTATCGTGTTGGTAGGTCTTGTTTATATCGTATTCCGTTGCGCAGGTAAATACAGCGGTGCGTATATGAGTTCAAAACTCGTCGGTGCAGAGCCAAATGTTGTTAAGTATCTTGGCATAACCCTCTTCCCACAGGCAGGCGTAGCTCTCGGTATGGCAATAAAATCTCAGGCTCTTGGTGAAATAGGCTTTATCGTTGCAAATATTACACTCTTCTCAGTATTAATTTACGAGCTTGTAGGTCCGTTCCTCACTAAGGTTTCTCTCATGAAGGCAGGAGAGATTGACCCTGCGGGTAGGCTTAGTGCGAGAGGTAAAAAACACATTTAAAGGCTTATATACTTCGCACACCTGCGTTTACTGTTTCAAAAACCCGACCACAATG
This sequence comes from Clostridia bacterium, assembly GCA_017504655.1. Classification (GTDB taxonomy): domain Bacteria; phylum Bacillota; class Clostridia; order Christensenellales; family Borkfalkiaceae; genus UBA10281. The sequence continues at coordinate 96,778 of JAFVQT010000036.1, forward strand.
ACCAACGAGGTCTATTGTGTCCGTCTTTTTTCACGAGCCTTGGTGTGCTCGCATCTAATCCTTTATTTAAAGGCTTATATGCTTCGCAAAAGTGCGTTACTGCTTTGCGCCCCAAACCCCGATGACCACAGAGGTCTATCGTGTCTCTTGTGTCACCAAGCGAGCCTTCTTTTGCTTTTTAAAGGCTTATATACTTCGCAAAAGAGCGTTTCTGCTTTGCGCCCCAAACCCCGAAAACTCACTTGATATAGGTACGGGTGCGACAGGGGTGGAGCGTCACGCTC
>JAFVQT010000037.1 GCA_017504655.1 Clostridia bacterium
CATGCAAAAACTACACGAATATATTTACTATTACAACAATGAAAGAATATCTTTAAAATTGAAAATGAGTCCAGTTAAATACCGAACTCAATTCCAATATATTTAATTTAATTTTTTGTCTAAACTTTTGGGTTCACATCAGAAATTTTCCGTCGCCTTTTATATTTAAAATAAATTAGATAACTTTAGCAGCTTCTTTGCTACCCATCCAAACGCACTTGCCTGAACGTTCAACAACGTAATTGTCTGCTTCGTCGCCCATTTCTTTTAACTCTTCTTTAGCTCCTTCTTCAGCCCTCTTAGCGTCGTCAACACTAGCATACCAAACGAAAGATATCGTGTTCATAATATCAGCACCCTTAATAGCGGTAAGAACAGCAGTAACGCCTTCGCCAAATTCTTTAGCGGCTTCGCCTTCATATAACATTACGGTATAACCAGCTTTTTCAAGCTTACTTTTTACGTTATCAATATTAACGATACCGGAAACTTGAGGTGTAGACTCGGACACAGCAGGTGCTTTGCCCGTCTTTGCTACCTTTAAAGCGTTTTCCGTACCGAAATAGAACACACTGCCCGAAGTTCCCTTTACAGCCTTTACGCCATATTCACTGCATTCTTCCTGAATTTCTTCCCAATACTCTATTTCGAAAGCGGTAAGCATTGCCTTTGCATCCGAAGCGCTTGCTACGTAATAGATTTCAAGCCAATCGTCACCGTCGTCCCATCCCTCTACGCACAAAACAATAGCTACGCCAAACTCATAGCCGTATTCTGCGTCAGCATCTACGTCGTAGCCGACCTTTTTAAAATTAGCAACTACAACCTCTGCAGCAGGAAATGCCTGAGATTGCTTTGAATCGTCATCACTTTCTTTTTTAGACTTTTTACAAGCCGTTACCGACATTGCCATAGTCAAAAGAAGAGCTATTGCAATTAAACTTTTTAAAAACTTTTTCATTTTATCCTCCCACATATAATTAATACTATTTTACTATATATTTAATTTATTTTCAAGCAAATTTGCAAAACAACCAAATTAAATAAAACTTTAAGCAATAAAAAAGGTTTGCCCGAAAGCAAACCTTTTATTTTTATTTAAGTTACATTGCCTTTACGGCGTCTTTATGTCCCATCCAAACGCACTTGCCTGAACGTTTAACAACGTAATCTGCACCTTCGTCGCCCATTTCTTTTAACTCTTCTTTAGCTTCTTCTTCAGCCTTCTTAGCGTCGTCAGCATTAGCATACCAAACGATAGTTATACTGTTCTTATAATCAAGACCCTTAACAGCGGTAAGAACAGCAGTAACGCCTTCGTCGTATTCTTCAGCGTCGTCGCCTTCAAATAACATTACGGTATAGCCAGCTTTTTCAAGGTTTTCTTTAACCTTTTCAGCCTTTGGTGCACATGAAGTGAAAGAGATAGCCATCATAGAGATGAGCATAACAGCGAGTAAACTTTTCAATAATTTTTTCATAGTTTTAATCTCCTTTTTTGTTTTAATTTTTAAAACTAACTTTATTATACTACTGTGATTTTTAAATTTCAATAGTTTTTTAAAAAAAAATAAAAAAATTTTTTATCTTTTAAAAACCCTGAATTTACCGTCTTTTACAAGGCGATTTACAAGCTTTTCGTCACCCTCAACGTCTATTGCAATTAAAAAGGTATCGTATTTTCCGTAGTCGTTATCTAAAATACTGAAAACTCTTTCGTAGGTTTCTGCAAGAGCATCTTGATTTTTGTTTCTGACCGATATTGCAAAGACTGTAATTTTACCGCCCGACTTAGTCCTTGAGTCTGCGCAATAAATCTCCTCTAAATTATCGTCTTTAGAAAGTCTTTCAACTATCTCGTCTAAAACCTGACTGCCGAGCGATGCGTTTTCAAAGCTTGCGTTTCTATCAAGCATTTTTCCGTCAAATCCGCTTATAATTTCATCTAACCGCTTAGTTTTATACTCACAAAACCTTTCGTAGCCCTCTTTATCACCGACAGTGATAAAATACCTGCCCAAAACCTCAAGCCCCTCTTCAACTACGTTTTCGTTTTCCATTGCTTTATAAACGTATTCCACGCCTTTAGCATCTCTTTTGGCTAAAAGCAAAAAGCTACCGTAATCAAAATAAACCTCGGGCGTTGTATCTCCACTTGCAATAATATCGCAATATATCTTTTCTGCTTTATCAAGCTGTGCAGTCATATAATACGCGTGGGCTATACCTATCAGCTTTAATCTTTCGTCGTACTCCTTGGGATACTGCTCGTATCTTTCAATATCTCTATAATAACCCTCTATAGCACGTTTTTTAGGCTCGTGAGCGCGTTTGGTACTCTCATAGTACTCGAGGTTGTACTTGTCGTACAAGGTCTTTTGCTCTTCGCTACAGTTGTTTACAAATTCACCGCACTGCACCTCAAAGCCAAAAATCTGAGTCTTTTCTTTATAGGTAAGCCTGTCGCAAACTATGGCTTTGAGCTTGTTTTCTACGTCCCTTTCCCAATCTGCGCCAAGCGATGGCAATCTCTCCAAAAACAAATTGTATACAAAGGAAACAAATTCCCTTATAGCCAACTCGTCTTTACAAATACTGAGCGTTATAAAGCTTCTCGCATCAACAAAAAATCCGTCTAATACCTTTTGCTTTTTATATGCGGTTAAATAGGGGGTTGCAAATTGAGTATTTTTTAAAATCTCGTCCTTACGTCTTTCTAAAATTCTGTTTAAAGCGTTTTTGGAAAAATCAAATTTAGTTGCCGTATCTGCAATTACAAACGAAAAATACGCACTAAATACCGCAGTTGGAGAAACTGTTAAATACAAGCTTCTCGATTTTAAAATCCTTGATATATCCTTGCACCTTTTATCCTTTAAAGCTCTGAGCTCCCTTACAACCAACGCCCTAAGCTCGCTATCGTTTAAAAGCAAAAACGCATAAGAATTGACGTTGATATATACTGTTTTTGCATTTTTAACAGCACTTAAAGAGGTACTGCCAAAATCAAGACAAAGCTTAAAACCTTGACCGAGCTCTCTTTTTACTACGTCGTCAAACAGCTTGTACACCGTTGGAAATTCTTCTTGCAAAATTCCCGATTCAATCGGCGCGCTATCCTTTTTCAGCAAATACTCAATCGCCTTTCTGACCGGTGCAACTGTAATGAATGCCAAGGGTAAAAATACAAGCGTAATGGGCTTTATTATAAAACAAAATGAAATGCAGATAAAAAATGCTGAGCCAACCAAGCTAACTGCAAAATAATATAACGCAAACAGGCAATTTTTACCCTTTATTTTGCGTAAAAACCTCTCTGGATTTTCTTCTGCAAATTTAAACGACTCTATAAGCTTACGTCTGATTGCAGACGGAATTGACCTTTTCCTTTTATATAAAAGAGGATAAATAAAGCCGCAGATAAGAATAACAGTAGAAATTATACCAAAGCAAACGCCTATATGAAAAAGATATTCGACCGCAACCGGACTTAACATTTTTAAGCCTACCGCGCTTATGAGTAAGGAAACGAGTAAAAATAAGGCGTTAACAAGTATTTTGGAAGAATTTATTTTAAGCCTCATTATAACGTCACCTTAATCCGTCGATTGCAGCTTTTACGTCGCTTGCGCCAAAAACCGCACTGCCGGCTACTAAAACGTCGCAGCCTGCTTCTTTTGCAAGCTTTGAGGTTTCAGCGTTTATCCCTCCGTCTATTTCTATTATACAGTTATAACCGTTTTCATCGATTATTCGCCTTATGGCCTTACATTTATCCAAAACCTCAGCTATAAACCGCTGTCCGCCAAAGCCGGGAAAAACACTCATAACCAAAACCATATCGCAAAGGCTTATGCAATCTTTAACACACTCCACGGGGGTGTCGGGGTTTACGACCAAACCGCATTTTACCCCAAGAGCCTTAATTTGATTTAAAACGTCTGCAAGGTTATCCTTGCACGCCTCATAATGCACAGTGATATAGTCTGCGCCTGCCTTTGCAAAGCTTTCGACGTATTTTTCAGGATGCACTATCATCAAATGACAGTCTAAAACCTTATCCGTCACCTTTCTTATATCCTTTACCATTTTTATGCCAAAGGTAATGTTAGGAACAAAAACCCCGTCCATTACGTCGAGATGAATAAACTCTGCGCCTGCCTCATCAACTCTTTTTACCTCTTCTCCCATTTTTGAAAAATCTGCCGATAAAACCGACGGCGCGATTTTAATATCTTTTGTCATACTTGCTTTTTTCCTTTATCTCTTTGAATATTTCCTTATATCTTTTATATCTGTTTGTAAAAATTTCACCCTTTTCAACGCTTATCTTTACGGCGCAATCAGGCTCGTTTATATGCCTGCAATCGGTAAACCTGCACTCGCTTGCAAGATGTGAAAATTCGGGATAGCTCCAAGGAAAGACATCCTCGGGAATATCAATATCCATAGCGGTAAATCCGGGCGTGTCGATAACTCTTATTCCTTCCCTTTCGGTAATTTCGGAAACCGTCGTCGTCTGTTTGCCCTTTTGCGTTTTTACACTTACCTCGCCCGTCCTTTTGTTTTCACCGAAAAGCCTGTTTACAATAGACGTTTTTCCGACCGCTGACTGACCTGAAAAGACTACGAGCTTGCCCGTTAAAAATTCTTTTAACTCTTCTACGCCCTCGCCTGTTTTTGCGGATACGTTAAAAATATTATCTACCGCCTTAGAATAATTATCCCTGATTATCTCTGCCGTATTTGGATTACAGTCAACCTTATTGACAGCCATAGCGCAGGGTATATTTTGATTAAAAGCCGTTGCAATAAGCTTATCAAAAAGATATAAATCAGGCTCTGGCGGATTTGCAACTACTATCATAACACAGTCTACGTTTGCAACGCTTGGGCGTATGAGGCGGTTTTTTCTCTCTTTTACCCCTTTAATAACCCCGTTTTCAAATTCTACGAAATCTCCCGTAAAAATACCGTCCGATTTAATTTTAAGCGCACCCTTTGCGCTACATTCAAAAAGTCCGTCTTGTGTCCTAACAAGATACTTACCCGAATGAATTTTGATTATCTGACCTAAAATTGTTCTTCCTCCGCATTGTTTTCTTGCAAATAATTTCTTCTCAGCTGTCCGCAAGCACCGTCAATATCGGAGCCTATTTGCCTTCTTACGGTTGCAGACAGTCCACCTCTTTCCAAAAGCCCTAAAAACCTGTACGCATCCTTGTCTGCTGTCGCCTTTAAATTCTTTTCCTTAACCTCGTTAAGCCTTATAAGGTTTACGTGGCACGGTCTACCCTTTAAAAGTCTTATAAGCTCTTCGGCGCACTCTCGCGTGTCGTTTTCGCCCCTTACCAGCGAGTATTCAAATATATATCTTCTCTTGGTTTTTTTAAAATACACCGAGCAAGCATCTAAAATCTCTTGCACCTTGTAAGCGTTGGCAATCGGCATAAGATTTTTTCTTCGCTCGTCAAAAGGATTATGTAGCGATACCGTGAGGTTTACGTCCAAATCCTCCTCTGCAAGCTTCAGCATCTGAGGCACAAGTCCACACGTTGACAAACTGACGTTTCTCGGGCTTACGTTAAGCCCACCTTGAGAGGATAAATTTCTGATAAACTTAACTACGTTACCGTAATTATCAAGCGGTTCACCGCTACCCATCAAAACGACGTTTGTGACCTGCCTTTTATCGGTATTTCCGCCAAGATATGCGTTAACTGCGGTAATTTGCCCTAAAATTTCGCCTGCGGTGAGATTTCTGACAAGCCCACCTATGCCCGATGCGCAAAACGCACAGCCCATGCGACAGCCTACCTGAGTTGACACGCACTGGGTGTTTCCGTACTTATATTTCATCAGCACGCCTTCGATAACGTTTTTGTCGTGCAACTTAAACAAAAACTTTACCGTACCGTCTATTTTAGACGTTTTACTGCCGATTATCTGCACGGGGCAATCAACAAATCTCTCTAAAAGCTTTGTCCTAAAATCCTTGCTGATATCGGTTATTTCGGAAATTCTTTTACCCGAATGCAAGCCTCTGAATATTTTCCCTGCGCGAAAGGGTTTTTCGCCCATTTCCTCTATTAAGTTTTTAATTTCGCAGAGCGAATAATCGTGCAATATTTCCATATTATTTCCTTATGAATTTACAAATGAAAAAGCCTGCGCCAAACGAGGTGTCGGGCAAAAAGCCAATGCCCCTTTGCATCCTTTCGTGAGCAAGAGGACTGCTTATTTCTACCTCTTCAAAATCAGGGTTAAGCTTTAAAAACTTACCGCAAATATCCTCGTTTTCACTTTTGAACACAGAGCAGGTTGAATAGTAAAGGCTCCCGCCTTTTTTTACATATTTACTGCAAACCGATAAAATACCGTATTGAATTTGATTTAAGCTGTTTATATCCTCTTCCGTCCGTCTGAGCTTTATGTCGGGATTATCCTTTATGACCCCATAACCACTGCACGGACAGTCGCAAAGAACAGCATCAAATTTTTCGTTAAACTCCTCGTCATAAGCCGATGAATCCTTTTGAATTGCCGTTACGTTATCCTTTTTCATACGCCTTGCGTAATCCTTAATCAGCTCGACCCTATGTGGGTGCAGTTCAAAGGCTGTTACACTACTAAATCTATCGGCTAAATTCACTGTCTTTCCGCCGGGGGCTGAGCAAGCGTCCAAAAGATTTTCGCCGCCGTCTACTACATTACAAATTGCAATACTTCCAATAGATTGAAAGGTGTATACCCCCTCGTTAAAATCGGGTGTTCTTTTAAAGCCGTTTACAAAAAACGTGTTTGCAAAGGGCGTTTGCTCGTAATTCCAACGCCTTTCCTCTAAATACGCCTTGCCGTCAACACCCTTGTTAAAGCGCACTGCCGTCCTTTCCTCGTCGGCACTCATTATTCCCTCTGCCCTTTCTCTGCCGTATTCTGAAAGCAATCTTTTTACCGCAAATTCGGGATATGAATATTTAATGGAAAGCCCCTTAATCTCATCGCTTGGAAGCTGATAATCAAGCCTTGAATATCTTCTTAAAAAGGAGTTGACAAAACCCGCAATACCACCCTTACCGAGCTTTTTAATAAGCTCTACTAAATTATCGGTTACTGCGTAAACTGCCGTTTTTAAGTATTTTATAGAATACATGCCGATTTTTAAGACTATTCTGACAGCTTGCTTTGGTCTTTTATCACACAGCAAGGACATCTCGTATTCTAAGGTTACGTCCTTATCTAAAACGCCGTAACAAATTTTAGTGACGTGGGCCCTATTCTTTTCTTCTATCGGGGTGTCGTTCATAGCTTGCTTTACAAAAGCACCACCCGAATAAACGCTTGTCAGAATGCGGTAACAATCATAAAATAAAGTCAGCATATTATTCCCCGAGAAGGTCACCGACCTTTAATTTTCTTCCGTTCAGATACGAAAGGGCGTTCATAACCTTCCCTCCCTCCTCCTGAAGCTCCATAACCTCTATAGCTCCATCTCCGCAAGCTATAAAAAGCCTCTTGTCAGCCTTGATTACCTCGCCTGCTTTACCAATGCCGTCCACCTTAACAGCGCGGTAGATTTTAAGCTTTTTTCCGTTTGCATAGGTAAAGGCTATAGGCCATGGATTCATACCGTTTATAAGATTTTTTACCTCAAGGCTCGACTTTGAAAAATCAATCAAAGCGTCTTCCTTTTTAATGGTTTTAACCACGAAGGCTTGACTCTCGTCCTGCTTTATCGGTGTTATAGCCCCACTTTCTATTTTGTCAAGAACAGAGCAAATATTCTCCGCACCGAGAGCGGAAAGCCTCGTAAACAAATCGCCCGCAGTCTCACTCTCGCCGATAGGCGTTTCAAACGCCTCTAAAATATCGCCTGTATCAAGCCCCTCTTCGGTCTGCATAACCGTAACACCCGTGGTTTTTTCTCCTTTTATGACGGCGTACTGAATTGGTGCAGCGCCCCTGTATTTGGGAAGAAGCGACGCGTGGATATTTATTATTCCGTGAGGGCAAATATCTATTATCTCCTTGGATAATATTTGACCGTATGCACAGGTGATCATAATATCCGCGCCAACGCCCTTTAAATCCTCTACACCCTCTGTCCTTATTTTTTCATACTGAAAAACCGGTATACCGTTTTCGGTAGCAACTACCTTTACAGGGGGCGGTGTTATTATATTTTTTCTGCCGACCGGTCTGTCCGGCTGAGTTACGACTGCAACGACCTTATGTCTACCGCTTTGTATAATAGCCTTGAGCGGAGCAACCGCAAACTCGGGAGTGCCGAGATAGATAACCCTCATATTAAACCTCGTCCCTTAAATTGTTAGCCTTATCCGTATACAAAATACCGTCTAAGTGGTCGTATTCATGGCTGAGTGCCTTTGCCGAAAAATCTCTGCCAACATATTTAAATTTCTTTCCGTATCTGTCAAAGGCCTCTACGGTAACCTTTCTCGGGCGCTTGACGTCACCCCACTTTCCTTTTACCGAAAGACAGCCCTCTACGCCGTATTGACTGCCCGAAACGCCTAAAATAACGGGGTTGACAAATTCAACTATACCGTCACCCTCTACGTCTATTAAGAAAATTCTCTTGCTGACACCTACCTGCGGTGCTGCAAGGCCTGCGCCCTGCGCATCCTTTAACGTATCTCTCATATCATTTAAAAGATTGTGAAGCTCTGCATCGAATTTTTCTACTTGAGTGCATTTTTGTCTAAGCACCTCTGCACCCGTTTGTACTATAGGTAATATTGCCATTTTTCTATCCTCTTGTCACGATTTTGTGTAAATTTTATCAATATAAATTGCTTGGGTTTTCCTCAACGTAAACGAGAACCTTTGCCGTTTTTTCGGCTAAGCTGTTTTGATAAATTTCGTCCTTAACATTTTCGTATTCGCACGTAAGCCTCATTAAGACCTGATAGCGATACTTGTTGTTTATCTTTTTGACAGGACTTCTCATTTTGTTAAAAAATAAGAAATTATCCTGATTTTTATTGTAAATATTCTTTAATTTTTCAAAGTCGGCTTTAAGCGTATCAATCGCCTCGCCATCATCTTCAGACTCAATCATAACCCTTAAAACGAGAGCGTACGGGGGAAAGCCGGTAGCCTTTCTCATTGCCCTTTCTCTTTGAAAAAAGCCCTCGTAGTCATATGCTATTGCTTGTTGCAGGGTGACGTTATCGGGATTGTAGGTCTGCAAAACGACCTTACCCTTTTTATTTGCTCTACCGCTTCTACCTGCAACCTGAGTTAAAAGCTGAAAGGTTCTTTCCGTGCTTCGGTAGTCTGAAAAATACAGGCTCATATCGGCATCTAATATACCAACCAGGGTAACCGACGGAAAGTCGTGACCCTTGGCAACCATTTGCGTGCCGACCAAAAATCTTGCCTTTTTATCTGAAAATTCCTTTAAAATCTTAAAATGTCCCTCTTTATTTCGGGTGGTATCGTTATCCATACGGAGTATTTCCTCGTTTGGGAAAAGCTGTTTAAGCTCTGCCACAATCCTCTGTGTACCCGCACCGCTATAGCTCAAATTAACCGACCCACACTCGGGACAAGCCGAAAGCATTTTATACGCGCTGCCGCAGTAGTGACATTTTAAAACGCCCGTATCCCTATGGTAATTAAGCGTTACGTCGCAGTTTTCGCACCTTGCTACGTATCCGCAATCCCTGCATATGACCTGCTGAGAATAACCTCTTCTGTTAAAGAAAATTATAGCTTGATTATCCTCTTCAACACATCTTTTAAGCTCCTCTTTAAGGTCTGAGGAAAATACACTGTGATTACCTCTTCTGACCTCGCCACGCATATCCGCAACTATAAATTCCGGCAAATTTTTACCGTTGATTCTCGTATTCATTTTTGCCAAAGCATACTCGCCTGAAAGAGCCTTATCGTAGCTGTCAATCGAGGGTGTTGCACTACCGATAACAATTTTGGCACCGCTCAACTTTGCCCTTTCTGTAGCTACGTCTAACGTTTTATATCTCGGCGAGGTTTCCGCCTCGTAGCTTCCGTCGTGCTCCTCGTCGATTATTATAAGCCCTAAATTTTCAAGGGGGGCAAAAATTGCGCTTCTCGCTCCTATAGCAATCTTAGCCTCGCCCGTTCTCAGCCTTAACCACTCATCGTATCTCTCGCCTGCCGAAAGTCCGCTGTGTATTATGGACACGTTGTCGCCAAACCTCGCTCTCAGCTGACCTAACATTTGGGGAGTAAGCGCAATTTCGGGAACGAGCATTATTGCAGTTTTTCCGTTTTTTAAGGTGGAATTTATCAGCCTTAAATAAACCTCTGTTTTACCGCTACCCGTAACCCCGTGAAGCAACGTGACCGTTTTTCCGGTTTTTTCCACCGTTTCTATAGCTGAGCTTTGCTCTGAGGATAGCTCCACGTCTTTGGAAAACGCGTCCAATTCCCTATAAGGAACTCTGCTTGCTTTTTCGGTAAAGACGGTTATAAAGCCCTTTTCCTTTAATGCCTTTATAGCCGAATTTCCAAATTTCTCGTTAATTTCCGAAAGTAACGCCCTGCCCTCTGTATGTAAATAGCCTATGGCGTTTGCCTGAGCAGTCGAGCCTTTTCTCAGTGATGCCACCATATCAAGCGGAGATATCCCCTCGGTTAAGCTTACAAACGATATTACCTTTTGCTTTACTCTGCCACCTCTAAGCTCTGCGGGAATAAACTGACGGAGAGCAAGCGCAAAGGGAACGTGATATTTCCTCTTTAAAAACTCTGCAAGCCTTAAGCATTCGCAAGATAAGGCGGGAAACTCGTCTAACGGGCGTATTATTTCTTTAAGCTTTTCCTCGGGTAAATCGGATTTGTCCTTTACCCCAATAATAAAGCCCTCTGTTTTTTGCCTACCAAAAGGAACTTCAACTCTGAAACCGAGCTCAAGCGAAATATCCGGCATTTTATAATCGAAAACTCTATCAACCTCGCCGTGCGCGATATCGACTATTACCTCGGCAATCATAAGCCCCTCCTTTGGTAAAATTTTTATATGCCTTTAAAGAAAAATAAGCATAACAAAATCGTTATGCTTTGCTTTTGGCTTTGTCACAGGCTTTGTAATATCAACTACAAATTGTGGCCAAGCCCTATTAATATTTAGAAACCGTAACCTTGCCCTCGTGTATTTCAACGGCAGCCTCGGATAAAGGCTTGTTTTTGTTGGGAAGGTCTGAAAGCCCTTGATTTTGAGCGTGATCGATAAGCTGTCTTGCTCTTTTTGATGCGATTACGCAGAGCGCGTATTTTGAGCCTACCTTTTCAGCAAGTTCGTCAATAGGTGGATTGTTTATCATATTCTTATCTCCTTTTGAGGTTTATTCTATATTTTGCACTTGTTCGCGCATTTTTTCAATTTCATTCTTTAACGCAAGCCCACGGCGTGTAATTTCGAGGTCGTTTGACTTAGAGCATACCGTATTTGTTTCTCTGTTGAACTCCTGCATTAAAAAGTCAAGCTTTTTGCCTGCGTCAACTCCGTTTTTACAAATATCTCTGAGCTGTTCTATGTGGCTTTTAAGCCTTGTAAGCTCCTCGTCTATATTCGACTTGTCGGCAAAAATGGCAACCTCTTGCAAAAGCCTCGTTTCGTCGTACTTCACGTCGCCTAAAATCTCTTCCATCTTAGTGCGTAAGCGAGCCTCGTAGTCCGCCTTTATCATCGGCGCCCTTTCCGCAACCTCCAAAACGAGCTTTTCAACCGTTTCTGCCCTGGAAAGGATATCCTTTTCAAGCTTTACTCCTTCGGCTTTTCTCATTTCAATAAGGTTGTCCAACGCATTTTCGAGCGTCTGCTTTAAAATATTCTCTAACGCCTCCGTACCCTCCTCGCCCATCTGCTCAGTTACCACGTCGGGACTGCGCATGAGCGACATAACGCAAAAATCGTTGGTAAGAGAATAATTGCTTTCAAACTCCTTTGCAAGCCTTACGTACTGCTCTGCAAGCGATTTATCAACAACGAGGGTTTTGCCCGACTCGTTGACGTTTTGATAAGTCACGAAAAGCTCAACTCTGCCCCTCTTGATTTTTGACTGAACTGTCTTTCTGATAAGGTCGTCTAAGGATATAAAGGCTCTCGGATACTTTGGAATAATATCCAAAAACCTGTTGTTTACGGTTTTTAATTCGACGGTAAGGGTTATACCGTCTTGGGAATATTCAGACTTGCCGTAACCAGTCATACTCTGCATTTATAGCACCTCTTTACGTTTAACTATGTTATTCTAACATACTTTTTTAAAAATATCAAGCGTTAACAAGCCTTTTAAACTCATCTTCACCGATTATTTTTATTCCGAGCTTTTTAGCCTTATCAAGCTTACTTCCCGCAGATTCACCTGCAAGCACCATAGTCGTTGACTTACTTACCGAGCTCAGCACCTCTCCACCGTTATCTTCGATAATCTTGGATGCCTGACCTCTCGTAAACTCCGAAAGTGTGCCGGTAAGCACGATTTTATGTCCTGCAAACACACCGTCGGTGTTTTTTTGCTCAATAAAAGGCCTAACGCCAAGCTCGAAAAGCTCGCTAATTTCGTTTACATTTTCTTCGTCACTGAAATAATCGACGATATCCTTTGCAATTATCTCACCGACCTCGGGAATTTGCAAAAGCCTTTCCATATCTGCCCTTGCCAGCTCTTCAACGCTTTTAAACTCATCGGCTAAATCCTTTGCGGTTTTTTTGCCAACACCCTCAATGCCAAGAGCATAGATAAAGCTCTTAAGCTCGGGGGTTTTACTGCTTTGTATTGCAGATATCATTTTTTCAGCCTTTCTTTGCTTGAAACCGTCAAGTCTTAAAAGGTCGTCTACGGTAAGCTTGTAAAGGTCGGAAAACCTGGTAACGCCCAGCTCTCCGTGCAGTTGACTTGCCGTCATCTCCGAAAAGCCCTCTACGTTCACTCCGTCCTTTTGCGCGTAGTTTGCAAGCCTTGCAACTATTCTCGGTTTACAACCTTTATTTCTGCAAAAGATATTTGCACCCTCTTCCTCCAAGGGGCTGCCGCATGCAGGGCAAACAGTGGGCTTTACAACCTCAGTACAATCATTTCCGCCACCGACTGCACCTAAAATTTCGGGAATAACCTCGTTGCTTCTGCGAATTACTACAGTACTGCCTATTTTAACGTTTTTTCTTTGTATGTCGCCATAGTTGTTAAGCGTTGCTTTTCTAACCGTAGCACCGCCCAAATCGACGGGGCTGACTATTCCGAGCGGAGTTAATTTACCCGTTCTGCCAACCTGCCATATAACGTCTTTAATCTCGGTCAAGGTCTCCTCTGCCTCAAACTTGTACGCCATTGCCCAGCGAGGAAATTTATCCGTATAGCCAAGCGAATCCCTCACTTTAACGTCGTTGACCTTTATTACTGCTCCGTCGGTTAAAACGTCAAGTGTTTTTCTTGAATTATCTATTTCATTTACTGCATTTTTGACCTCTTCCAAGGTTTTGCAAACCCTCAAAAAGTCAAAGACCTTAAAGCCGTTTTCCTTTAAAAAATGAAATATTTCCATTTGAGATTTTAAGCTGTCGTCCTCAATGTAATTTACGTTGTAAAACAAAATCTCAGGCTTTCTTTTTTCGGTTATTTTAGGATCGAGATTTCTTATTGCTCCCGCGACTGCGTTTCTTGCGTTTTTAAGCTGTTCTTCCGCAGTTTTATTATACTCCTCAAGCACGGAAAGGCGTATTATGGCCTCTCCCTGAACCTCAACGGTTCCCTTATAATTTATTGCAAGAGGAAAGGATTTTATAGTTAAAACCTGAGCCGTTACGTCTTCGCCCTCGGTTCCGTTTCCCCTTGTCGTAGCTCTTTCGAAATAGCCGTTTCTATAGGTTAAGCACATGGTAAGCCCATCGAATTTATACTCAACTGTATACTCGGTGTTTGCAACCTTTCTTACCCTATTGTCAAAGGCTTCAAGCTCTTCAAAGGTAACCGATTTATCCAGGCTGTAAAGCCTGTTTATATGCCTGTGCTTTTTAAATGCGGATATAGGCTCGCCACCGACTCTGCGAGTAGGAGAATCGGCAAACCTCTCCCCCGTTTCCTCTTCAAGTCTTTTCAACTCGTCGTACAGTTTATCGTAAACTATATCCTCAACCGACGGATTGTCTAAAACGTAATATTCATACGCAAAGCGATTGAGCGTATCGCAAAGCGACCTCATTTTTTTTAATTTTTCAGTCATTATTCTATTACCTCGATAGGTGCAAGCCTTAATACAAGCTGTTTTATGCCAACACCCTTAAATGCGATTACTCCAATAGTATCGTCACCGTTAGGTTTTAACTCGATTACTGTACCCTCACCAAATTTTTTATGCATAACCCTTACACCGGTATGGAATTTATCCGTATTTTTTGCAGGGGCTCTGTTTTGCACCTTTTGGGCTGAATTGAAGGAGCTTGAAAAATTACTTTTATACGAGCTTGCAAACGCTCCCTTACCTACACCGCCAAAGCTTGGAGAGGAGGATGGCTCGTCCGAGCCCGAATATCCAAATGAAGAACGCCTGTTGCTCTCTTGGTTTTGTCTTTGGTAACCGCCCTGCGAATAGCCGTTAGACTCGTAGCCGTACTGACTGCCGTAGCTACCTCTTTGATAGTAATTGCCGTAGCCTCTGTCTCTCGGCACGCCCAAAGCGTCTGACATATCGTCTAAAAACTCCGACTGAACCGTCATTCTTCTCGAGCCGTATAAAAATCTGCTTCTCGCTCTCGTGAGATATAATCTTTGCTTTGCTCTCGTTATTGCAACGTACATCAGCCTTCTTTCCTCTTCCATCTCGTCAGGCTCGCTTGACGCCCTTTGAAGCGGAAAGATATCCGTATCAAGACCGCAGATAAACACGCAGGGATATTCCAATCCTTTAACCGAGTGAACGGTTGCAAGCGTTACAGCCTCGCTCTCGTTTATATCGTCCGTATCCGAGCTGAGCGTTACGGAATTTAAGTATTCAGAAAGTGAGGCATCCGGATTAAGCCTTGCAAAATCTGCAACAGAGCTTTTAAACTCGTCTATATTCCTCTTCTTATCCTCACTCTCCGTAGACTCGTCGTCAAAGCAAGACATAAAGTCAGATTTTTTTATAACCGTATCGACAAGCTCGGTGAGAGATAAGCTCTCTTTATCTACAATAAGTTGGGCTATAAGCTCTTTAAACGACCTTATTTTGTTTTTTGCACCGGAATTCAGTGCCAAACTATCATAGTCGAAAACGCTATCGAACACAGAAAATCCGTTTGCCTCGGCATAGCGAATAATCTCCTCGATAGACTTATCACCTATACCTCTTTTGGGCACGTTGATAACTCTTAGCACAGCCTCGTTGTCGAGTGGATTGCAAAGAATTCTGAGGTATGCAGTAATATCCTTTATCTCTTTTCTTTCAAAGAATTTGAAACCGCCGTAAACCTTACACGGGATGCCGTATTTTGTAAACTCCTGCTCGTACGAACGGGTAAGAGCGTTTATTCTCATAAGTACTGCAAAATCGGAGTATTTATATCCTCTGTCAACAAGATTTTTAATTGTAATTGCAGTATACTGCGCCTCTTCAGACTCCTCGTTTGCAACGTACACCTCGGGTTTTATACCGTCGTCGTTTTCCGTCCAAAGCTCTTTAGGTCTGCGCATGGTATTTTTTGCTATGACCGCATTAGCCAAGCTTAATATTTTTTTAGTAGAACGGTAATTTCTCTGCAATTTAAAAACCTTTGCATCCGGATACTGCTCGTCAAATTCTAAAATATTTGAAATATCTGCGCCACGCCAACCGTAAATGCTTTGATCGTCGTCACCAACTACAAAAACGTTGTTGTGGTATGAGGATAAAAGCTTGACAATATTGTACTGAACG
>JAFVQT010000038.1 GCA_017504655.1 Clostridia bacterium
AAAGTTTTTAATTGATTTTGTCGTAAAATGAAAAACGGCAGGAATGTAGATTCCTACCATTATAATCATCGGTTAAATAATTCTTATTTGTCGTTTGCTTTTGTAGTATAGTAACTTTCTTGAATCGCAGCAAAAGTTGCTATGGTGCACACAGTTGCAAAACTATACGTTGGTTCAATAAATTTTAACGTTAACGGCAAAAGAAAGAGTAGTAAGCCCGTAATTTTATTTAAAACGGTATGTAAAGACACAAACTTCTTTTTGTAAGCAAATCCCCAAATAATATTCATAACTTTAATAATTGCTATAAAAGCTATCCATATCCAAAGCCAAATGGAAAGATTAATCATAGGCAATATTTTAACTACGCATACTGCCATAAAAACAATGTCGGCGACGGTATCTAATTTTGAACCTAAGCTACTGACAGCATTTAATTTCCTTGCAAGTGTTCCATCAATCATATCACTGAATCCGCAAAAAAAATATATGATATAGAAAGGATATGAAGGAAAGGAAAAGAATAACAACGCAATACTACCTATAATGCGTAAGCTAGTGATTATATTAGCAAGGTATTTTTTCATATTCTGCTCGGCAAATTGGAATTTGTTTTATGGTTGATTATATAATTCTATCAATCGGTTGACTTCGTTAAGTATGGCAGTGGATTCTGCCATATAATAAACATCAGATGCAGCAAGCCTTTGTCTTCGATAACATATCTCTCCTGCTGTTGATACATAAAAATAGTATGAAACATCCGGTCGACCGTCTTTTCCTTGTCTGAAAAATGTTACGCTACACAAATAATTAAAATCTTCAGGCATATCGTAGCCTTCGTGTGATTTTATCAACACAAGCGCGTCTGCCAAAGTGAACAATTCAATCATATCATCATAATCATATATCATTACTGAATCATTTGAATTGTTTTCTATTTCCAAGTAATCAAAATTGAATTGTTCAAGCGACATTGAGCGGCTAAAGATAGTCAATTCTTGGGGTGCGCGTATATCGTTTGACTCGAATTTGCAACCCGTTATAGGTAAACTGATGGTTAATAATAGTATTAAAGAAAGAAATGCTTTTTTCATAATAACACGCCTACCTCCTTCAAATTCTTATTTATCGTTAGTTTATTATATCAAATAAATAATAAAATTTCAACTTGTTTTATACTTCCTGAAATATAATGGACAAGGAAAAATTAATCTGAAATAACATCTAATCAAAAAGTTTATTTCGTAAACGTGGAATCAATTAAGAATATTTACTATTGAAAATTTTTGCATATTCGACAAGAAATTTCTAATAAATAAAAATTTTTATATAAAACGTCAGCATCTATTCGCAAAAAATATTGACAAGTAAAAGTTTTGCGAGTATAATAGAGTAAACAAAATATTGTAGAGGGTTTTATGTATATCAATAGGCAAAAATATTTAGATAAATTAATAAGCCAAAAAGATAAAGATATTGTTAAAGTCATAACGGGTATTCGTAGATGTGGAAAATCAGTGCTTTTGTTTAACATCTATTACGATTACCTTTTAAGCATGGGCGTAAAGAAAGAAAATATTATCAAAATTAACCTTGAAACAAAAAGAAACGAAGGGTTGCGCGATGCAGACGCTTTGTATAATGCGGTTGTTGAGCAAATCATTACGGATGAAAAATATTATGTTCTTATAGACGAAATTCAATTTGTAGACGGGTTTGAAGATATTGTAAATGGATTGCGTGTCGATTACAATTGCGACGTTTATATTACAGGTTCAAACTCAAAATTGTTGTCTAAAGACATAAATACCAAAATGCGCGGACGTAGTATTGAAATTAAGGTATATCCTCTTTCTTTTGCGGAATTTTATGCTTACTATGGTGGAGATAAAAGGCAATGCTTTAATAATTACCTTATGTATGGTGGATTGCCTTATTTAGTTACTGAAGATGATAACAAAAACAAAGTTGAATATTTAAAAATGATTTGTGATACCGTAGTCGGCAAGGATATTATTGATAGACACGGTATTCGTCAAGGTAATTTATTTGAGGCCGTAATTGAGTTTTTATGTTCTAATATAGGCTCTTACGTTAGTGCAAATAAAATTGCTGACACCTTAAAAAGTAATGGTTATAGCAAGGTAACACACGATACCATTGGAAATTATTTAGACTTTGTTTGCGATGCATATTTATTCTATAAAGCACAACGTTACGATATCAAGGGAAGACAATATCTAAAAACCTTAAACAAATATTATATCGCAGACTTAGGTATTCGCAATAGCAAATTGAATTATAGGCAAATTGAAATTACTCACTCACTTGAAAACATTATCTATCTTGATTTAATTCGTCGTGGTTATATTGTTGATATCGGGAAAAACAATGTTAAAGAAATTGATTTTGTTGCCCGAGATGACAAGAATTTATACTATATTCAAGTGGCATACACTTTAAGCGACCCTGACAAAAAAGAGCAAGAAGTTTCGTCTTTTTATGGATTAGACGATGGATACAAAAAGATTGTTATTACAATGGATGACGACCCGTTTGTAAACTTAAAGAATGGTTATAAAAAGATAAATGTGTTTGACTTCTTGTTGAACGATAACATTTTGGAAGAAGTCTAAAAATTATAAAAACAAAGGAGAAAAACATGAAAGGTTCTACTTGGCATCGTTGGGATTTACACTTTCACACACCTAGTTCTTATGACTATCACAATAAAAGCAAAACCAATCAACAAATAGTTGACGAATTGCTCGCCGATAATGTAAGTGCTGTTGTTATATCAGACCATCATAGGATTGATTTTGCAAGAATTAACGAATTAAATAGAATAGCAGACGGAAGAATTAAGTTTTTTAGAGGCATAGAAATTACTAGCGAATTAGGCGGAAGTACAAGCATTCATTTTATAGCGATTTTCCCTGATGTTTTGGAAGAATATCAAATAAGAGATGATTTTTTAGCACCTCTCGGAATCACAGAAGAGAAGACTATCAAAGACACCTCTTTATATTATACTGCAATATCATATAAAGATTTTCTAGAAAGAGCTAAATCTATAGGCGCAATTGTTTCCGTTCATGCTGGGAAAAAATCAAATTCCATAGAAAATATTGCAAATTGGTGCAAATCGAAACAAGAATTCAAGAAGAGTTTGTTGGAACAAGTAGACATTCTAGAAACAAGCAAAAAAGAAGACGTTGTCGCTTATAAGGAAATAGTATTCAAAAATATTGGCAAAGTTTGTCCTATAATAGTAGGTTCTGATTATCATGCAGAATACGATTATAGATATTATCGTAAGGAAGGAACAAATCCAGTAAGCATAGAAAAGAGAGATGCTACTTGGATAAAATCCGACTTAACGTTTGAGGGGTTAAAACAAATAATTTTTGAACCTGGATTGAGAGTTAGACTTCAGGAAAACAATCCATCAAGTGAAAAATTTGGGCTAAAAATAGAAACCTTAAAGATAGAAAAAAGCAAATTGTTTAACTCAAAAGAATTAAATTTTAACGAGGATATGATTGCTGTTATAGGAGAAAAGGGTTCAGGTAAAACTGCATTGCTTGATATGGTTGCGCACGCACTTGGGGCAAAACAGGAAGATTCCTCTTCTTTTTTGGAAAGAGCAAAATCAGAATTAAAAAACAGCATAATACAGTTTAATTTATTTGGAGATGCTATACAAACTATTTCTTTTACAGATAGTATTTCAACATGTAAATGTCAATATATTAATCCGTCTAAATTAAGCTCTTTTTGTGAAGAAGAAACTTCTATGCAGGAATTTATAAAATCAATTCTATTACATGATGAAATTTCAAAAGAGAACAATGCGATATTAGAAACTAATCTTGAGATTCAATCCAAAATTCTACGTATAGGTTCTATTGATACTCAATTAATACAAAAAGATCAAGTAGAAAAAATGATCGAAGAATTAAAAGGTAAAATTGAAATCGAAGAAAAAAACAAACCTAGCTTGCCTACTGTTGACGAAACAAGTAAAGAGAAATTTTCTCAATTAAGTATTAGTATAGAAGAAAAAACAAAAAAATTTGAAAGATTACAAGCTAAGCACGCAAAATTGCTATGGTTTAATGCCAATAAAGATGATTTATTATCTGAGAGCGCAACTATTGTTAGAAAAAAATTATATGAAGATATTTCCACCGAACTTGACTATGAAGATTTTAAAATCAATTTTTCATTTGATTTGCAAACTATACATAAATTGCAACAACAAGAAAGCAAATCTTATGCTGAAAAAGAAACATTAAAAGTCCAATTAGAAAAAGAATTAATGGAATTTGAGCAAATAAAAGCTGTCATCTTTAAAAATAATGAATTACAAGAACGCTACGAAAAATGGCAAAAATATCTCAAAGAACTGCGCAAAGAATTGCTTGGATGGCAGAAGAAAAAAGAAGAATTAACACTTCTTCAAATGGAACGCGAACAAATTATTAGCGATTGCGTTGATTTGTATATATCAAATATTGTAAGCAAAAAAAGAATATTTAAGTATTATCAAGATTTAAAAGAGCAATTATCTGCTCAAATAGGCAGCGTAGATAAAAACAAAATAACATTTGAGCCAGTTTTTAAACTTGAAGACAAAGAAGTATTTACGCGATTAGAAACGGTTCTTTCATTAAAATCCGTAAATGAAGAAGTGTTGAAAAATAATATAATTAATAAGTATCAAAAGCAAATAGAGAAATTAATGGCATTGGAAACTATTTCTAAAGAAGAAATATACAGTATCCTAAGTTTATTTGTTACAAATGATGCTAAAAAGAACCTTTACAACAAGTCGATTGAAGGAAAAATATTTAAATCCGGTCATGGTTGTTTGGATTTATATAAAATTGCCTTTATGGATTTTATTACCATTAATTACGATATTGCATTTAACTCAATACCGATGGACCAGCTTTCATCCGGACAAAAAGGAATTGTTTTGCTAAAACTACTACTTCGTCTTGATAAATCAACTGACCCGTTGTTAATAGATCAACCTGAAGATAATCTTGATAATAAATCAGTATATGACCAATTAGTTGAAGAGTTTAAAATTATAAAACAAAAGCGTCAACTTTTAATAGCAACACATAATCCAAATTTGGTTATCAACACCGATGCAGAACAAGTTATAGTCGCAGAATATAGAAAAAGTTCAAAAAATGGATATATTACTTATGAATCAGGCTCTATAGAAAATCCTGCAATAAGGGATAAAATTTGCAAAATTCTTGAAGGCGGAAAAGATGCTTTTATTAATCGAGAGAGAAGATACAATTTTAAGTACTAAAAAGGAGAAATAAAAATGAGAGCTGTAATATACGCACGGTATTCTTCCGATAACCAACGTGAAGAATCTATCGATGGTCAACTCCGTGAATGCAAAAAGTTCGCTGAATACAACGGAATAACGATTGTTGGCGAATATATAGATCGTGCTTTTTCAGCGAAAACTGACAATAGACCTGAATTTCAACACATGATTAAGGACAGTTATAAAAACACCTTTGATATCGTCATAGTGTGGAAATTAGACCGTTTTGCAAGAAACCGCTACGACTCGGCAAGATATAAAGCCTTACTAAAGAAAAACGGCGTTAAAGTAGTCTCTGCCACCGAAAAAATTGCAGAAGACGCAAGTGGAATACTTCTTGAATCTCTTTTAGAGGGATATGCTGAATTCTATTCAGCAGAACTTGCCGAAAAAGTTAAACGTGGTATGACAGACAATGCCTTGAAAGCAAAAACCAATGGCGTTCGTGCCCCTATGGGTTATTACGTTGACGATACTGACCACTACCAAATAGATCAAACTTTTGCCCCAATCGTCAAAGAGATATTTGCTCTTTACGTGGACGGGAAAAAGGTAACGGATATCGTAAAGATTATGGCGGAGCGTGGTATTAAAAACCGCAATTACCCACTCAACTACAATTCGATTTACCGCATACTTACTAACCGTAAATACATTGGTGAATATAAGTTTGGCGATGTCCTAATTGTAGACGGAATCCCTGCTCTTATAGACACCGAAACTTTCGAAATGGTACAACGACGTATGGCAACAAACAAAAAAGCACCTGCAATGCATCGAACTGAAGACGATTATTTATTAACAACAAAACTGTTCTGTGGGCATTGTGGAGCTATGATGATTGGAGAAATAGGAACAAGCCAAACATTAAAAAAATATCGATATTATAGATGTTCTCGTTCAAAAAAAGGCAAGTGCGACAAGAAGTCTATTGCTAAAGATTACATTGAAAACTTAGTAATTGACAACATATTAGAAGTCCTTTCTAACAACCAAATTTTAGAAGAACTCGCTAAAAGAATTTATGATATGCAAGCAGAACAATCGTTTACAATTGCATCACTAAAAAACCAATTGGAAGAGGTTGATAAAAAACTTGATAATATCGTAGAAGCAATAACAAGGGGTATTTACTCTAGCAAAACAAAGCAAATGTTAGATGAACTTGAAGAACAAAAAGTAATTCTTCAAACAAAGTTAAATCAAGAAGAATTTGACCATCCGATAGTTTCAGAAGAGCAAATACTTCACGCTTTATATCACTACAAAAACTTGGATACAAGCACGAAAGAAGGTAAACAGCGTTTAATTGATGGCTTTGTTAACTCAATTTACCTATACGACGATAGATACGTTATAACGTTTAACTACAAAAATAAATCAAAAACCGTAACTTTTGAGGAAATCGAAAGTTCGTCTTTAACATCAAAGGCTTCACCAAAAAGAAAAAGACAGGTTTCTACCTGTCTTTTTTCTTTTTGTGTCCTACGAGAAAAGCGAACTCATAGAGTTCGCTTAGCCGAGCAAACACTGTTTGCGAACGCCACGGAGCGTAAGCGAAGTATTCTCGTAGGGGTCACAATCTTTTAATCTCCTTAAAAGAAAAATGGTTCGACGATAAAACCGTAGGTTTTTCGCACGCCGAGAAGGCTCTGCCTACGGAGTTTCGGTGTATTCTAGTAAATCAAAATATACTTTCATTAATATTAAAAAGTTGAGGCTAAGCACCTCAACTTTTTAATAATTATCTATTATTCCTAAAAAATAATCTGCCGAAACGTTAAAAGCAAGAGCCATACTTTTTAATATATCATACCCTGGCTTTGCCTTTCCTTTTAACCATTCGCTTACCTGACTTTGCTTTACTCCAATCTTTTTTGCAAACTCCACTTGCGTTAAATTATTTTCAAGCAAAAAATCTTTTAAAATTTCACTAAAACTGCTTTCCATAGTATTATTATATAGAAATTTCTATAATTATACTTGACATATAGAATATTCTATGCTATAATTTGTGAAAATTTTTTTTAGGAGATTATTTATGTCAATTAATGATTGGTACAAAACGGACGACTTTTCTTGCTTACAATGTGGACTTATTTACGGTACAAACGCAAAAAACATTTATGATGAATGTTGTAAAAATTTGGGCTGGGATCAAAGTAATTCAAAGCATTTTGGCCGTCAAAAACCGTTATACGCGATGTCTTGCGATTCAGAAGGGGACGACGTTTGGTTTATCTGTTATCCAAATTATGATACAAACAATTTAAACAATGTTGTTGCTGACAAGCACGTGGTCAACTTAATTCAAGATAGTGGAAACAAAATTATCGAAACGGTTGAAAATCGTATAGGAATGTCACATGTCGCAAACAGAATAACTTTTGTTAAAACCAAAGACGGATATAAGTTTTTAGGCGTTTATAGAATTGTAAAAAACGGAACTACCAGGGAGTACGAAAGAGTAAGCAAATTTTATCCTTATTAACAATTTTGTAGGGGTGGGACTAAATGTCCTGCCCTTATTTTTATAATAAAAAAGAGCGTAAACATTGTTCGTTTTACGCTCAAATTAGCTAACCAAAACAAAAACACCTAAGAGAAAAGCGAGCATTAGCGAGCGTTATTCTTGCCGAGAAGGCTCTGCCTACGGAGTTTCGGCGTGTTCTCGTATTAATTCCAATAAATAAACGGCAAATTTCCCAAGGAATTTTTATATTACATTCATACAGACTCTCTAACTATAGTGTATTTAACCTTCACCTAACCTAACAGTTGGTGTTCTAATAATAAAATAAAGTTAGAAATAATTAAAAAACAAGTTGAACCTTATATTATACGTTGTTATAATATAAGTAAATATATGAGGAGGCGTATAGGCTAATGAAACAGAAATTTACAAGAATTTTTGCTTTTATACTTTGCTTGCCGTTATTGTTACTTATCGGTTGTAGTACCGAAGGTCACGTTTGCAACTTCAATTTAACAAAGGCAAGTGAAACATACTTTCGCGCGCCTGCTACTTGCCAAAGTGGTGCAACATACTATTACAGTTGCGAATGTGGCAAGGCGGGAACAGAGTATTTTGAAGGAAGCATGAAAATTTCACATAGTTATTTAGAGAAAAACACTTCTAGCGAATACCTTCATTCGGAGGGAAATTGTGTTGAAGGTGCTAAATACTACTATTCTTGTACGACCTGTGGAAAAAGATCTACTAACACCTTCACAACCGAATCTGACGGTCAGTGTAATTTTAATAGCAAAAACCCTGATGCCCAATATTTAAAAGAGGAAGCTACTTTTGAGCAAAGCGCAGTGTATTATATGTCTTGTAGTGGGTGCGGTAAAGCCGGTGAAGCTACCTTTAATTACGGCGAAAAGTTAAAAGAACTTAGTGATGCTGAAAAAGCTCTTTATATTCCAACAGACTTATCTTGCGAATTATACAATTTCCAAAAGGATGAATATATCTTTACTTGGAAAACTCAAGAAAAGCCACTTCGTCCTGTTTTACACATTCAAAAAGGAAACGAGCTTGGTGAAGATTGTGAAGAATACAGTGCTACTAGCGAAAAAGATGGTGCTGGACTAGGATACACGGTAAGTGTAACGTTAACTTTAGACCAATCAACTACTTATACGTATAAAGCACTCGACAAATATGCATTAACAAGTACGGAAACAGCAGAATTGCAAACAAGGGATACGACGACTATGGCAATGTTTTATTTGATGGGAACGGCGGCTAACTCTCAAATGCTCGGTTGTGTAATACAAACTAAAAATCACACTATCGTTGTTGATGGTGGAACAATAGGCGACGGTCCTCAACTCGTAAATTTATTGAAAGAAAAGGCAGATAGCAAAGTAGATGCTTGGTTCTTCACACACCCACACCAAGACCATATCGGCACATTTTATTACGTTTCTCAATTCGCTGAAATAGACGTTCGCAATATTTACTACAATTTCCCTACTGTTGAAGAGGTTATTAAAAACCAAAGATCACCTGACGAGCCGGACATGTGGAAACAAGTTGCGCCAATATTTGAACAAGATTATGCTGGTAAAACACACGTAATACAAAAGGACGATATTTTCACTTTTGACGACGTAAAAGTTAAAGTTTTACGTGTATACAATCCAAATCTTGTAAATAACAATTTCCTTAACGAAAGTTCTGCCGTATATAGAATTGAAAACGAAAGGAGTAGTTTCTTAATTTTAGGCGACCTTGGAACTGATGGTGGCGCTGAAGTTATGGAAACCTGCTCTTTAGCAGACTTACAAGCAGAATATACTCAAATGTCTCACCACGGTCAAAACGGTGTTACAAAAGATTTTTACACTTATATTCAACCACAAAAATGCTTATGGCCAACACCTAGATGGTTGTGGGACAACAACCAAGACGGCAAAGGCTACAACACTGGACCATGGAATACTCTTAAAACTCGTGCATGGATGGATGAGCTTGGCGTAACGGAGCATTACGTTGCAATGAACGGCACTCAAGTAATTGAGTTCTAATTAAAACATCACAGCGAGAATAGTAAATTTTAATAGCAAAATTTATAGGGTGGGGCTAAACGTCCCACCCTTACTTTTATAATAAAAAGCGTAAATGTTGTTCGTTTTACGCATCTATTGACTCACCAAAAATAAAAAACTTGGTATCCACAACCATACTTTTGTGCCATTAAAAATAAACTTTCTTCCTTTAAAGTGTTAAGTTTGCCATAGCACAGCACTCCTTTAAAAAACCACTCACTTAAATGCCGATATAAGAAGTTAGTATTTTATATTGATAAAATTTTAAGCCTATGCTACAATATAAAAGAGGTGATACTATGAAGGACTGGAAAACGCCATATAGCTATTTTTTAGATGACACGATATATAATTGCGACTATAATATTAGAGAAGAAATCGGCTGTATAGAAAAGTTTAGAAAATGGGGATTTTTGAAAGACTTAAAATGGGATTTTTTCGCCGAATATAAGGCACTTTGCAAAAATTGCAAACACTATAAGCACGATATAGGGGTATATTTCGGCAATGGAAATTGCACGGATAATTTTCAAAATAAAAACACAATTTTGTGCAGGACGAAAATCAAAAATCAAGACGAGTTATCCCTTTTTATTTCTCTTGTGCCCAAAACTGTGAAAGCTATATATTTTGATGACGTTCAAACCGCTGACCTTAGCGCATTAACAAAATTAATCTCACTTGAATGTGTTGTTATATCATACTGCCCTAAATTAATCAGCTTTTGGGATTTTGAAAAAACGCCAAGTTTAAAAGTTTTAAAATATACCGCAAATTCTCATATAAAAGACCTTTCAGAATTGAGCAAGGCAGAAAATCTTGAATATTTTGAGATAGATTCATTGATTTCAAATACGAATATAAACTACGTAGATTCATTTTATCCGTTAACCAAGTTGAAAAATTTAAGACAAGTATCTTTTTCTGCTCTTACGTGCTTAGATAAAAACATAGATAATTTGATAAATATACCTAATCTTTGTAAAATGTGGATATCCCCTAACACCTTTTCCACTGAAGATTTTGCAAAGTTTGAAACACTCAAATTTAAGATATATGACGAATACGGCATATACCAAAATGGCAAAGATTTTATATGCCCTCTTGGGAAAGGAAAAAGATGCTTTACTTCTGACAAAGCCAAGGATAAACACCTCAAAAATTATCTTGAATTAATGAATAAATATCGATAATTCTTTTATCTCTTAATTGTAATGCATTAAAGGTTAATAAAGCCAATAGTTTACTTAATTATTATTTTAATAATCAATTAATCAACTTATATGCAAGCTTATAGAATCATAACCACCAGTTGAACTGGTGGTTTGCTCCAGCCCTTCAAGGGCATGTTACTGGCAACGTCTTAAGACGTACTAAATGAGTTTGCCAACCGCATATAATAAGAAACGGCTTGATTGTGAAAACAATCAAGCCGTATTCAAAACTTTTAAACCTTAGGGCCTGCTTTAACAAGAGCCTTACCTGCATCATTGCCGGTATACTTAACGAAGTTCTTAACGAATCTTCCTGCAAGGTCTTTTGCCTTTTCTTCCCAAACACTTGCATCTGCATAAGTATCTCTTGGATCTAAAATGTTGGTAGCTACGCCGGGAAGCTCAGTAGGTACTGCCAAGTTGAAGTGAGGTATAGTCTTAGTGTCAGCCTTTAAGATTGAGCCGTCTAAGATAGCGTCTATAATACCACGTGTATCCTTGATAGAAATTCTCTTACCCGTTCCGTTCCATCCGGTATTTACAAGGTATGCCTTTGCACCGCTCTTTTCCATCTTCTTAACAAGCTCTTCTGCATATTTAGTAGGATGAAGCTCTAAGAAAGCTTGGCCAAAGCATGCTGAGAAGGTAGGAGTAGGCTCTGTGATTCCTCTTTCGGTACCTGCAAGCTTAGAGGTAAAGCCCGAAAGGAAATAATATTGAGCTTGCTCCGGAGTAAGAATTGATACTGGAGGAAGAACGCCGAATGCATCTGCAGATAAGAAGATTACGTTTTTAGCATCGGGCGCTGCAGATACGGGACGAACGATTTTTTCTATGTGGTTGATAGGATAAGAAACACGGGTGTTTTCGGTTACTGATCCGTCAGCAAAATCACATACGCCGTTTGCATCAACCGTAACGTTCTCTAAAAGAGCGTTTCTTCTGATTGCTCTGTAAATGTCAGGCTCGCTGTCTTTATCAAGGTTGATAACCTTTGCATAGCAACCGCCTTCAAAGTTGAATACACCGTTATCGTCCCAACCGTGCTCGTCGTCACCGATTAAAAGACGCTTAGGGTCGGTAGAAAGCGTAGTTTTACCCGTGCCCGAAAGGCCGAAGAAGAGCGCAGTGTTTTCGCCTTTCATATCGGTATTTGCCGAACAGTGCATTGACGCCATGCCTGCAAGTGGAAGGTAATAGTTCATCATTGAGAACATACCCTTCTTCATTTCTCCGCCGTACCAGGTATTTAAAATAACCTGCTCGCGTGAGGTGATATTGAATACTACTGCAGTTTCGCTGTTTAAACCTAATTCCTTAAAGTTTTCTACCTTAGCCTTTGATGCGTTGTAGCAAACGAAATCGGGCTCGAAGGACTCAAGCTCTTCTGCTGTAGGATTAATAAACATATTCTTAACAAAGTGTGCCTGCCAAGCAACCTCCATTATAAAACGGATTGCCATACGGCTGTCTTTATTTGCACCGCAAAATACGTCCATTACGTATAATTTTTTATTACAAAGCTCGTTTACCGCAAGCTCTTTA
Source organism: Clostridia bacterium (assembly GCA_017504655.1). Classification (GTDB taxonomy): domain Bacteria; phylum Bacillota; class Clostridia; order Christensenellales; family Borkfalkiaceae; genus UBA10281. The sequence goes on from JAFVQT010000038.1 coordinate 12,676, forward strand.
ACAGCCTTCCAGGTTTCTTGCGAGCAAGGATGGTTGTCGTTTTTAAACTCGTCCGAAGTCCACCAAACGGTATCCTTTGAATTGTCGTCCATAACGATAAACTTGTCTTTTGGTGAACGGCCGGTGTAAATACCGGTCATAACGTTTACCGCGCCAAGCTCGGTTTCTTGACCTTTTTCAAAGCCGGTGAGAGATGGGTCGGTCTCCGCAACGAACAATTCTTCATAAGAAGGATTGTGAACGATTTCGGTTACGCCAGTAATGCCATACTTGGTTAAATCTAAATTTTTCATAGTGACCTCATTTATATTTTAAATATTTTTTTCCAAATTACCCTATTATGAGCATTTATATTTTAACATACTTTTTCTTATATTGCAAGCGTAGTTTTAAATATTATTTAAGTATTCATAATCATTTCACAAACTTGCCATAAATTTATAACTATTTTGAAATATTACATAAAAAAAGAGAAGCAAATCGCTTCTCTTTTAAAACGTATTTATCTTTCCTCTCGGAAATAATTTTGTCCCAGCGACGCAGGGGGCTGAACACCCTTGCTGCCTATTACGCTGGTTACGATTAATACTATAATTGTTACAACGTAAGGAAGGAGCTTTAAAAGCGCCATTTGGGTAAACGTAATACCCGTGAGCTTAAATGCTAATATGTAGAAGCATGCAAATATAATTGAGCCTAAAATTGCAAACGATGGCTTCCACATAGAGAAGATAACGAGAGCAACCGAGAGCCACCCGAGAGCCTCTATAGTAGATGCATTTTCCCAGCTTCCGCCAATGTAGTCCATTATATAGAACATTCCGCCAAGTGCGGCTATTCCGCCACCTATTATTACCGCAAGATATTTATAGAGTGTTACGTTTATACCCGCAGCATCCGCAGTAGCAGGATTCTCTCCTATCGAACGAAGGTGCAAGCCCGCTCTTGTCTTTTTAAAGAAAATCGAGGTTAAAACAGCTAAAGCTATTGCAAAATAAACAAACACGCCGTACGATAAGAAAATCTCTCCGAACCAACCCATTTTACTTGCAATAGGCATACCCTTTGAAATAAGCTTGCTTGCCGCATCGAAATGAGTTCTGTCAATGTAAGTGTCAATGAAAAATTGAGTAAAGCCTGCGCCAAACGTAGTTATTGCAAGACCGGTAATATTTTGGTTACAGTGCAAGCTGATAGTCAAAAATGCGTATATAGCTGCTGTTGTTGCGCCGAACAGCGCTGCAAAATGCAGTGCAAATATTACAAGCAAAAACCAAGAAGGATTAGCATTAAACATTGCCATATAAAGATATACACCCCAGCAACCACCCGCTGTACCCATACACATAATGCCGGGAATACCTAAGTTAAGATGACCTGCTTTTTCAGTAACAATTTCACCAATACAACCAAATAAGAAAACGGTTGCAAGAGATACTGTTCCGACTATTAATGAAATCATACTGTATCCTCCTTTCTCTTGCGGAAGACTATTTTATAGCTGATGAAGAATTCACAACCTATAATAAAGAAATAAATTACGCCCAAAACAACGTTGGAAATAGCATCGTTATAAAAACCGAAGTCCATTCTTACCTGTCTCATACCGTTAGAAACAAAGTTGATTATTGCACAGGTTGCTATCATTATAAACGGATTGAACTTAGCAAGCCACGCAGTCATAATAGCGGTAAAGCCCATATTATTTGCCATATCTTCACTTACGGTATAATTGATTGCGCCTGTTAAAAGTAAACCGATAAGACCGCAAATAGCACCCGACAGGATAAGTGTTCTTATAACTACCTTTTTAACGTTAATACCAACGTATTTTGCGGTATTTTCACTCTCGCCTACCAAAGACGTTTCAAAGCCACTCTTACTCTTTTTTAAGTATATCGTCACCGCAACGGCAACTAACACTATTATAAGAATAGTAAGAACGTATTCGTTAAAGATTTCAGGCAGACCAAACGCCTTAACACGCTTTACCGAGCCTGAACCCTTTGGATACCACACCGTAATAAATACGGAAACAAGGCCTGTTGCTATATAGTTCATCATAAGGGTAAAAAGAGATTCGTTTGTTTTGAAAAACGCCTTGAATATTGCAGGGATAACAGCCCAGACAATACCCATACCTATACTCGTAACTACCATTAAGATGTTTATAACCCACTTCTGAGCCTCGTACTTGTTGCCGTAAAACATACAAGCATAACAAGCAAGACAGCCTATCAAAATTTGTCCGTTTCCGCCTAAGTTCCAGAATTTCATTTTAAAAGCGGGAACTATTGCAAGTGAAACACCCAAAAGCAAAGCAATATCTCTTATAAATCTCCAACGCTCACTCTTAGTATCAAAAGCTCTTACAAACACAGAATGGAACATATCTAATACGCCTTTGCCCTCTTTGTTTGATACAGCACAAAAAATACCGGTCAGTAAAAGACCGAGGGAGATAGCAATAGCATAAATCAATATTCTCATTCCCACACTCATATTGTCCCTTTTAACAATATGGAGCAACGGTTCTTTTACATGATTCTCATTAGTTTCCATTGATATCCTCCTCCGCTTTAATCTTTTCTATTTCCCATTCTTGCTCGGTTAAGTGACTGTCTTTAGCCTTACCGTAAACCTTTTCCTCGGTAAGGTTTCTCGAACCTGTCATCATAAGACCAAGCTCCTCTTTGGTAACCTTGCTTGCGTGAACGATACCCATGTTTTTACCGTGGCAAAGAACCATAATCTTATCGCAAAGAGCAAGCATTACGTCTAAATCCTCACCGATAAACAAAATACCCGTTCCGTTTTGCTTTTGCTCATTTAATATGTCGTATATTACGTAAGACGAGTTGATATCAAGACCTCTTACGGGATACGCCGTTATAATTACGTTTGGATTAGACTCTATTTCACGGCCAACCAAAACCTTTTGTACGTTACCGCCCGAAAGCCTTCTGATAGGTGTTTCTGTGGAAGGGGTTACGATTTCAAGCTTTTCAATCAACGCCTGCGCTCTTGCTCTTGCCGATTTTCTGTCAACGAACGGACCCTTGCTGTCATTATAAGTCTTGAGCATCATGTTGTCAGTTATAGAAAAGTTTGGCGCTAAGCCCATACCAAGTCTGTCCTCAGGTATAAAGCTCATTGAAATACCCTTTTCTATAATTTCCTTTGCAGATAAGCCTACCAGGCTTTCACCTTTATGCATTAAAAGACCGTTTTCTATTTTCCTAAGACCTGCAACAGCCTCGCAAAGCTCCTTTTGACCGCAGCCTGCAACACCTGCAACACCTAAGATTTCGCCACCGCGAATATAGAAGCTTACGTCTTCTATCTTAGTACTGCCGTCGTCACCCTTTACCGTTAAATCTCTTATTTCAAGCAAAGGTCTGTCAAAAAAGGTTTCTACTCTGTCGATTTTAAGGTCGACCTTTTTGCCTACCATCATTTCGGTAAGCTCTTTTTCGTTTGTTTCTTTTGTATTTACAGTGCCGATATACTCACCCTTTCTGAGGATTGAAACTCTGTCAGAAATCTCCATAACCTCGTTGAGCTTGTGAGTTATTATAATAATTGACTTGCCGTCCTCTCTCATTTTTCTTAAAACATCAAAGAGCTTTTTTATCTCTTGAGGAGTTAAAACCGCAGTAGGCTCGTCAAGTATTAAAATATCCGCGCCACGGTATAAAACCTTGATAATTTCTACCGTTTGCTTTTCGGATACCGACATGTCGTATATCTTCTTTTTTACGTCTATGCTAAAACCGTATTTATTCGCAATTTCTTCAACACGGGAATTTACTTCTTTAATATTAAATTTCTTACCGTCCTTTACGCCAAGAACGATATTTTCGGCAGCAGAAAAGATATCTACCAGCTTAAAGTGCTGATGAATCATGCCGATTCCGTATTTAAACGCATCTTTAGGCGAGCTTATATTAACCTCTTGACCGTCAATATAAATACGCCCCTCATCGGGATAATAAATACCCGAAATCATATTCATAAGCGTCGTTTTACCCGATCCGTTTTCACCGAGCAACGACAAAATTTCACCTCTTTTAACACTGAGGTTTACGTTGTTATTTGCAACCACGTCACCAAAGCGCTTAGTAACGTTTTTAAGCTCTATCGCAGGATTTTCGTATTGCATCTGAGCCTCCTTATTAATTAGATTTAGGCGGAGCGCAAAACTCCGCCTAAACTATGTTTATAATTGTATCTTAGCCGAAATTGGTGTTAAGAAGAGTAATACCGTCAATTGCAGCGATATCAAAATATGGTGCAGAACGGAATTCGTCAGCGTTAGACTCGTCAAAGTAAGTTACGCCGTTTACAGTCTTAATAACGTTAGTATCTGGTTCGTAATTACCGTCGATATCTGCAAGGTACTCAGTCAAATGAGCACCGTTTACCGTGAACTTACTGCAATCAAATACCTTTAAAGAACCGTCTAAAAGCTTTGCCTTAACAGCATCAACAGCAGCCTGAGTGCCTTCTGCAGCTGCAGCGCCTGCTACAAAGTATTCTACAGCGCCGTTTGCTAAAGTACCGCAGTAGTCGTCAGCGATAGTGTGGTTAACGTATTTATCGATCATGTGCTCAAAGTATGGAACCCAGTTGATTCTTGAATATGCAACCATAGTGCTCTTGTTGGTAGAACCGTTGTAAGCAACGTTAGGAACGCCTGCATTTTCACACGCAGTAGGAGCACCCATAGAGTCAGCGTGTTGAGAAACGAGAACGCATCCTCTTGAAATTAAAGTTTCAGCAGCAGACTTTTCGCCGGCTTCATCATACCAAGAACCGGTGAAAGTAACCTCCATAGTAGCGGTGTAGCCCTCGTCAAGAGCAGCTTGAACGCCAAGGAACCAGGAAGTATAACCGGAAATAACCTCTGCGTAAGTGAACGCACCTACGTAACCAACCTTGAAGTTGTTGTTTACAGCCTGATCCTTCATGGTGTTGAGCTTTAAGCCTGCAGCATAACCTGCAAGATATCTACCTTCGTAGATAGATGCAAATGCATTGTGGTAGTTAGCAAGATCGCTTTGCTTTGCTTGAGTACCGGTTGCGTGACAGAATTCAATGTCAGGATGCTCTTCAGCAGCAGCCATCATGTATTGTTCGTGGCCGAAAGAGTCAGCAAAAAGAACCTTACAACCTTCTTCGATAAGCTCTTCAGCTGCATCAAAGCATTCTTGAGATTCATCGATATCAACTACGATTTTGTAGCCAACCTTCTTGTTTGCACAAGCGGTCTTGAACGCGTCGATGAAGTTTTTGTCGTAAGTTGAGCTTTCTCCGTGTAAGCAGATAAGACCAACAACAGGGTCTTTACTTTCAGGTTTGCTTTCGTCATCGCCGTTGTTACCACAACCTGCAAATCCAACGCAACCTACTGCCATTAAAAGAGCAAGTACGAGAGTTAAAAGTTTTTTCATTTTTCATTACCTCCTACCCTTTAATTAGGGTTATTTCTTCTTTTATCTAAAAACGATTTGAGAATCGCTCATAGAATCGATTATTGCAAGGGAATAAAGGTCTATACCCTCACCCCTTATTTTGTCGCCCGCGCCCTGAAAGCCCTTTTCGATAGCAATCGCAACGCCGGAAAAATTTGCACCCGCCTTTTCCACCAAGGTCTTTAAAGCGTATACCGCTTGTCCGTTAGCTAAAAAGTCGTCTACCACCAAAACGTTTTCGCCGGGCAATAAAAATTCCTTACCGAGTATAAGGTTGTTCATAACCTTATGAGTATACGAGTAGCACTCTGCGGTTAAAAGCTCGCCGTCGACGTTTGCAGTCTTGCTCTTTTTAGCAAAGACAGCGTTTACGCCAAACCTTTCGGCAACTAACACTGCAAGGGCTATACCCGAAGCCTCTACGGTAAGGATTTTGGTAATTCCTTTATTATTAAAATGATTATATATTTCGTCTGCCATAGAAGACAGAAGCTTTACGTCTAACTGGTTGTTTAAAAATGCGCCTACCTTAAGCACGTTTCCCGGCAACACCCTGCCTTTTTCTAAAATTGCTTGACGTAAAATCTCCATAAGAAATCTCCTTTGAAAAATCTGACAGCAGTATAATTATAACAAAGTTAAATTATAATGTCAATGCTTTGAAATGTCTTTTGACAAAAATCAACAATTTTTTTAACAACCAAAAAATCCCTACTTCTGCTCAAATTTGCAAAAGTAGGGGAAGTTAATCTATAAGTCGATTATTTCATATTCAAGTAGCTTATGGAGTTGCGGTAGCATATATCTTTTATTACCTCGCCCACAAGCTTTTCGTCTGCAGTCATCTCGCCTTTTTCCATCATGCTTCCAAAGAAATTACACAAAATTCTGCGGAAATAATGATGTCTTGGATAAGAGAGGAAGGACCTGCTGTCAGTCAGCATGCCGACAAACGCGCCAATATGTCCGGTGGCGGTTAAATCGTCAAGATGCTTTTCCATACCAACCTTGTTGTCTAAAAACCACCAAGCAGGACCGTATTGAATTTTACCCCTTGCCTCACTCGATTGGAAACAGCCTATAAGCGTCATAATCTCACTGTTCATCTTAGGATTAAGGTTGAAAACTATAGTTTTAGGAAGAGAATCCTCGCTGTTTAACCTGTCGAAAAGCCTTGACATATTAGATATGGAATTATCTTCAGCAATACTGTCAAAGCCTGTATCAAGACCTAATTTTGCAAGCATTTTTGCATTGTTATTTCTCATTGCACCTATATGAAGCTCGGTTGCTATACCGTATTTTGCATAGAGCTTGAACAGAAAATAAGTCAGATATCCTTTGAAGATTTCGGATTCCTTTATACTAACGCTACCGCCCTCTCTTCTCTTTGCGAAAATTTCACTCGCCTGCTCATTTGTATAAATAGGATACACAGCCTGCAACGCAACGTCCGCTGCTGTTGTACCCACTTTTATAAAAGCCTGCAATCTCTCTTCGATTTTTTCTTCAAGCTCCGCCAGGCTTTTAACCTCGCCAAGCTTATCGACAAAGCCGTTGTATCCGTCGGCTTCGATATTCATAATTTTATCGGCTCTAAAAGCGGGAATAACCTTAAACTTATAGTCCTTTTTAGCGATTTCTTCAAAGGTGCTAAGGTCGTCAAACACCTCGTTAGTCGTAAAAATATGCGTTACGTTAGACTGCTCTATAAGCCTTTGAGGGGTAACGTTATTTAACCTTATATATTCATTGCACCAATCCCAGATAAGCTCTGCGTTTTCCTCATTGATTTCAAGCTCGCAGTTAAAGTACTCTTTAAGCTCTACCTGCGACCAGTGATACAAGGGATTGCCAAATGCCGTGCCGAGCGTTTTGCAATAAGCGATAAACTTTTGCTTATTGTCTGCTTTGCCCGTAATAAGCCCCTCGTCCACACCGTAGTTTCTCATAAGCCTCCACTTGTAGTGATCTCCACCTAACCACACCTCAAAAATGTCGTTAAACGGCTTATTGGCCAAGATTTGCTTTTCGGGAAGGTGACAGTGATAGTCGAAAATAGGCATGCCTTTCGCATAATCGTTATAAAGCCTTTCAGCAGTTTTCGTTTCCAATAAGAAGTTTTCTTTTATATAGCTCATAATGTAACCCCCGTTTTGTAAAATGCGATTTCCCTTACGTCCTCGCTTTTACATTTATATTCTCCGTTTACAGTTTTTAAAATGAGATTGAATAAGCCCTCTTCATCCATAGAAAAGGCGTTAAAATCTATCCAGTTTGATTTAAAGCCTGAAAGCCTGTCGTTCGTAGCAATTTTCAAAGTCGGAACAAAGGTTGAAAAGGGAGTGCCCCTGCCCGTAGTAAAAAGAACTATCTGACATCCGCTTGCGCCGAGTGCGGTTGCCGCAATAAGATCGTTACCCGGTCCGTTTAAAACGGAAACACCCTTTTCTTTAACCTGCTCGCCGTAAGAAAGCACGTCGACGATTTGAGTAGTGCCCGCCTTCTGCACGCAACCTAAAGACTTTTCCTCCAAAGTGGTTATACCGCCGTCTTTGTTGCCCGGGCTTGGGTTTTCATACACGGGGAAGCCCTGAGATGTGTAATAGCTTTTAAAATCCTTTATCATTTTAACGTAGCGGTTAAACACGTCCACATCTTTGCACTTATTCATTAAAAGGTGCTCTGCGCCAAACATCTCGGGCACTTCAGTTAAAATAGCACTTCCGCCCATGCTGACTACCTTATCGGTAATTTTACCAACGAGTGGGTTTGCCGTAAGCCCCGAGAAGCCGTCGCTACCGCCACACTTTAAGCCAATGCAAAGCTCCGACAAGTCAATTTCCTGCCTTTTAAGCTCTCTCGCATTTGCAATAAACCTCTTTAAAATTGCCATGCCGTGGGAGTGCTCGTCTTCTACCTCCTGACAGTTAAAGTACTCGATATTATCACGGCCGTAAGGCTTTAAAGCTTGTATAACACCGTCTAAACGGTTGTTTTCACAGCCGAGCCCAACTATTAAAACGTACGTGGCGTTTGGATTTAGCGCAATAGATGAAATTATTTTTTTAATATTATCGTTATCCTCGCCGAGCTGAGAGCACCCGAACTGATGGGTTAATGCATAAACACCGTCTATGCTACCTCCGATAAGTGACTGACACTCCTTTGCTAAACGAATACAAACGTCGTTTACACAGCCGACCGTTGGGATTATATAAATCTCATTTCTGATTCCTGCCCTACCGAACTTACGCTTGAAACCCATAAAGGTTTTTGTTTGGGCGGAAAGCGTATTTGCACTGAAATTATATGAATACTCAACCTGCTCGTCGAGATTGGATTTTACGTTGTTAACGTGCACCCACTCTCCGGACTTTATATCCTCTTTAGCAACGCCTATTACCTCGCCGTATTTTATAATCTTTTCGCCCCGGCTTATATCCCTTAAAGCAAGCTTATGCCCTGCTGGAATATTCCCTTCGCCCGTTAAGGTGACGGCTACGTTATCCTTTTTATCTATTATAAGTCTGCTCATATCAAAGAGATTCCTTTTTTGATTTTCTCAATGTTTTCAATAACGGTGTCTTTAAAGCCTTTATATAACGTCAAGTCCTCGCCCCAGACGTCAATATTTGCCATAAACGCATCTATAGGTTGATTTTCAACAAAATATTCGAGATATTCCCTCGTATCCTGCAAAGTAATTTTACCCGATTTTAACTCTACCGAGAAGCCGTCGCCATCTCTTTTAACACTTGAATATAAAGCCATTAAATAAGAAAAGCCTACGGTTAAGCATGGGGCAATTTTGCCGTGCTTTTTATAATAATCCTTAAACGACGGGAGATTTCTCGCTCTCCATTTAGAAATTGAATTTAAAGAAATACTAACAAGCTGATGGTTTAAAAACGGATTTAAAAATCTATCGGTAACGCTGTTTGCAAACTCGGTAGTTGCAGCCAAATCGTCTGACACAAAAGGATTGATTTCGTCTTGCAAGGTCTTTTCAACAAAGCTTAAAAGCGCCGGATTTTTCATGCAATCGTACACTGTCTTTTCACCCCAAATAAGACCTGCGGGCACTAAATTGGTGTGACTGCCGTTTAAAACTCTTACCTTTCTCTTTTTGTAGTATGCAATATCCTCGGTCAAAACAACCTCAACGTTATGCACTCCCTCTTTTATATATGTTGCAATATCTCCCTTTTTCTCTACAGCCCAAAGGCCGAACGGCTCACCTATCGTAACGAGCCCGTCCTCATAGCCGATAATCTCAGTCAAATGATTTTTGGTTTGCTCATCCCTTGGATAGCCCGAAACGATACGGTCAACCAAAGTGTTACAGTAAAAGTTCTGACTGTCGTTCCATTCCTTGAATTCTTTGGGAAGATTCCAAAGCCCTATATATAAATCCACGCACTTTTTAAGCTCGTCTGCATTGTTGTCTATAAGCTCAACCGGCATAAGATATACCCCACTAAGCCCCGCTTTAAATCGTTCAAATAAAAACTTGGTAAGCTTTGCGGGATAGGTTATTTCCTCAAAACCGTTCATACTGTCGCTACCGCTAAAACAAATACCCGCCTCGGTCGTGTTTGAAACTATTATTTTAAGCTCGGGGTCTTTTGCTATAGCAATATACTCATCGTGGTGCAAAAACGGGTCTATAGTACGGTTAACGCAAGAAACGGGATAAGCCTTTTCAAAAACCTCCCCGCTGACGGCACCTCGCAAAACAACGTTATATCTATTGCCTTGCTTTTCAAATTTGTCCAGACTTCCAAACGGAGCGGGCTTAATAATGTCAACCGAATACTCACCCAATCCCTCTTCGTTTAAGGTGTTAAAATAAAGGTCTGCAAAGGCTCTTAAAAAGTTTCCCTCGCCATATTGCATAATTTTAACCATAAATTTTCCTCACAGTATTTATTTGTAATATAATATCATATCAGCTATTGACTTTCAATATAAAATATGTTAAAATTTAATAAAATTACATATATATTATAAGGTTATTATGTCGTTTATAGAATTTGAAAAATCGCAAAAGGACGAGGATTGGGCAATGCTCGATTTGCACTCGCACGAGCACTACGAAATATACTTACTCTCCAAGGGTAACCGCTCCTTTTTTTTAGCAAACTCGCTATATAGAATAAGCGCGCCCTCGCTCGTCGTCGTTCCACCGAATGCAGTCCACAAAACCGAGGGGCAATCCTTTGAAAGGCACAACGTAAACGTGAGCGTTAAATATCTGTCCGCATATGAAAAATCCGTATTAGACGGTATTGCTTTAAAATTTATCAAGCTTAACGGTCAGGAAAGTAAAGCACTTATTTCTGTTTTAAACGACGCTTACAGAGTTGATAAAAACAAGAAATTTTACGCAGATAAATTAAAATCGATTTTCTCTTATTTCGTTTTTCTGTTAAGCGAATTAAGTATCGAATCAAAACAGCCTAATGCAACCTTTAAAAATGCTATACCGCCGCTCTATTTAAAAATTTTAGACTACTTGAACACCCACTATTTTGAGCAAATCACCTTAGAGAGTCTATCGGAAAAATTTTATATTCCAAAGCCGACTCTTATATATAGCTTTAAAAAACACGTAGGCAAATCACCTATTGATTTTTTACTTGACGTAAGAGTTACCAAAGCAAAGCAAATGCTTATATCCACCAAAAAGGGCTTGGAGGAAATTGCATATTTAAACGGCTTTTCCTCTGCAAACTATTTTGGACTGATTTTTAAAAAAAGAGAGGGCTTATCCCCCTCTGCTTACAGAAAAAATCAAATTGCTAAATTATAAAAGCTGTAGAAAACCGAATTACCTATATTAAACTATAAGCCTATGCATTTTGCTGACGCGCTGATGCATAGGCTTTTTTATTATGACAATATGAATTTCATTAAAACCGGGTTATGGTCGGAATAAATAAAGCTTCCGTCTGCAACCACGCAAGAGGTAACCTCAACGTTAGCAGAAACAATAAATCCGTCAACCGTCAATACAAACTGACTTGGATTATACGGTCCGTCAGCGTTTCGGCAGGTCGGCAATGGATTATCTTCGTCAAGCGAGCTGACTAAATTCAAATCCTTTCCCTCTAAATATTTCAAAGGGAAGGGCTGCGCCCAAGTCTGACCTTCTCCGCTACGCCCAAAAATCTCTTGACTGTTTCCAAGCAAATCCTTGTTAAAGTCGCCACCGCAAATTACGTAATTACCCTTATTATACTCTGCTTGCATTTCTTCGGTAAGCATCTTTATTTGCTCGTCTGCAATTTTGCCGTCAGACGTATATGCCGAAAGATGCGCCGTAAATAAAACAAGCTCCTTACCTCCCTCAATCTCAACTCTCGTTATTGAATAGCATCTGTCGAGGTCAAAAAATTTCATCAGGCTGTTTTCAATGGGAAGACTTCTTCTGATAGCGTTGCTTTTTACGTTATATCTTGAAAAAGTAAGCATGCCCGACTTAGATTTACCGTGGGGCTTAAAGATAGGATAAAACAAATACGAGCTATCGTAGTTTTGCGCGTATACGCTATCATACTCGGTATATGCCTTTTCAAAATACTCTCTTTGATTGACCTTAAAGCTCCTTGTAGCTTTTTCATCAACCTCCTCAAGCATTATAAAATCGGGTGAAAGTCCACCTATAAGCCCGTTAATACCGCTTAACGTAGAATTTACCGACTCTTTAGACTTTGCTCTGGACTCCTTTCCTCCGTCCATAAAAAAGCCAAAATCCGGAAGATACGCGCAAAAACCAATGTTATATGTTAAGATAGAATATTCCTCGTTTTGCTTTGCCACTAAGCCTGTGCCGTCTTTTACGGTAAGTGACAAATTGTCGTCTAATCTGTCATAATCAACTAAAAGATATACGACGTAGCCTATAACCACCAACAAAAGGGCGCATACAACTGCAATGACTGAAAACAAAGCTCTTTTTGTTATCTTTTTTAACACTGCTCTCATTTTATTTTTTCAAAACCCTTTAACCACTCGTTTGCAATAAGCGTAGAGCCTGCAATCGATGGGTGTACGCCGTCAAATAACAGCTTATCGTCACCAACCCTTTTAGCTTGCTCGTCAAAACGCTCTTGCAAAGGAACGAATACAAGATTATGCTTTTCAGCCAATTTTTTTACAACCTTTGCATACTCTTTAACAACCAAAAACCTATCAAACTCAGTGTCTGTTGCACTGCCGTGTAACACAAAGGGCTCTAAAAGCATCATTTTTACGTTTGGAAGAGCCTTCTTCGTATCTTCAATAAGCATGTCGTAAACTCTTTCAAATCTATCAATCTCAACGCCGTTTGAGCTTCCTATTTCATGCCAAACGTCGTTAACACCAATCAAAACTGAAACAACGTCCGGAGCTAAATTCCAGCAATCCGTTTTAATTCTCGCATACAAGTCAACTACCCTGTTACCGCTTATTCCACGGTTTATAACCTCGTATTTTAAAACGTCTTTTTCGCCAAGCCTTGAGCTTACGATAAAAGGATATCCGTGCCCAAAAGCATAGGGGTAAATATCCCCGCTGTTTCTATCTCTACCCATATCGGTAATACTATCACCCATCAATAAAATTTTCATTTTGCACCTTCCTTTAAAGCGTGTTATACGACACGACTTTGAATAACATTTTATCTTCATAATTATACACCTAAAAAAATTCGATGTCCACTCAAAATAAAAAAAAAGCCTTGGAAATTTATCCCAAGGCTTTTAACTGTTTTGCTTTTACCAAAGCTCTAAATCTTTTACCTGCTTTTTAACCATTGCGATGAAGTCTTCTACCTTCATCTTGCCGATGTCGCCTTTGCCACGTTGACGTACGGCTACCTCGCCGTTTAATGCCTCTTGTTCGCCGATAACGAGCATATAGGGCAACTTCTCGAGCTGAGCATCACGAATCTTCTTACCGATTTTTTCGGGACGAAGGTCTTTTTCGGGACGAAGACCTGCATCTAAAAGCATATCGAATACCTTGTTGCAGTAATCCTCGCTCTTTTCGGAAATATCCATAATTCTTGCCTGTACGGGTGCCATCCAAAGTGGAAGCGCGCCTGCATATTTTTCAAGAACCAATGCAAGAGTTCTTTCGTAGCAACCGAGTGACGTTCTGTGAATTACGTAAGGATATTTCTTCTCTCCGTCGTCGTCGGTATAAACCATGCCGAATCTCTTTGCAAGCTGGAAGTCAATCTGAATAGTGATAAGCGTATCCTCTTTTCCAAATACGTTTTTTATTTGAATATCAAGCTTTGGTCCGTAGAAGGCAGCCTCACCGTCAGCCTCGGTGTATTCTATGCCAATATCGTCGAGTATTCCGCGCATTGCGTCCTGAACATTTTCCCACTCTTCCTCTGAGCCGATATATTTTTCCTTGTTATTTTTATCCCACTTGGAAAAACGGTAGCTTACGGAATCGTCAAGACCAATTGCCTTAAGCATATAAACGGCTAAATCAAGACAGCCCTTGAACTCCTCTTCAAGTTGAGCGGGAGTACAAGCCAAGTGACCTTCGGAAATAGTAAACTGTCTTACCCTTATAAGGCCGTGCATTTCGCCCGAATCCTCGTTTCTGAACAAGGTAGAGGTTTCGCCAAAGCGCATTGGAAGGTCCTTATAGCTTCTCGGTCTATTGAGATATACCTGAAATTGGAAAGGACACGTCATAGGACGGAGAGCGAAAACCTCTTTATCCTTGCCCTCTTCGCCCATAATAAACATACCCTCTCTGTAATGATCCCAGTGACCTGAAATCTTATAGAAATCAGACTTTGCGAACAATGGGGTTTTGGTTAAAATATAACCTCTTCTGTACTCCTCGTCTTCTACAAAGCGCTGTAAAACCTGAATAGTCTTACTACCCTTTGCAAGCATAACGGGAAGACCTTGACCTATCGTATCAACGGTAGTAAAATACTCTAACTCTCTACCAATTTTATTATGGTCACGAAGCTTTGCCTCTTCAACAGCTTTTAAGTATTCCTCAAGCTGAGCCTTTTTCTCAAATGCCGTGCCGTAAATACGGGTAAGCATCTTATTTTTAGAATTGCCTTTCCAATATGCACCGGTAACGGACGTAAGCTTAAATGCCTTGATAAGACCGGTTGAAGGAAGGTGAGGTCCTCTGCAAAGGTCGGTAAAATCGCCTTGCTTGTAGAAGGAAATTACACTGCCCTCGGGAAGCTCCTTTATAAGCTGAACCTTATATGGCTCGCTGTATTTTTTCATAAGAGCTAAAGCGTCTTTTCTAGAAAGCTCAAATCTTTCAATCGGAAAATTGCACTTTATAATCTTATTCATTTCTTCTTCTATTTTTACAAGGTCATCTTGCGAAATAGGAGTTTTAAAATCGATATCATAGTAAAAACCGTTATCTACGGTAGGACCAATTGCTAAAGCGCAGGTAGGATAGATAGATTTTACTGCTTGCGCCAAAACGTGAGCGCAAGTATGACGGTAGATATTGAGTGCCTCGGGATCTCTCATTGTAACGATAATTACGTCGGAATCCTCGTTCACGGGATAAGAAAGGTCGACTAAATTGCCGTTTACCTTGCCTGCTATGGCGTTCCTTCTCAAGCCCTCGCTTATAGCTTGGGCAATACCACCAACCGTGGTGCCTTGTGCAAGCTCTAATACAGAGCCGTCTGCAAGTCTTATATTCATAACAAATCTCCTTTGTTTTAATTCTATATTATTGTTTGTCAACTTAACGGCAACATGACTGCAACGTGACGTTGCGTCCGTGTTGCCCCGTATCTATATCAAGCAAGTTTTTAAAGGTGGAGAAACGAGATAGGCGAGGCTCGACTTAAGTTAGCGGACACAATAGACCTCTGTGGTCATTGTGGTCGAGAACTTAAGGCAGTAACGACGCATACCGAAGTTTATACGCCTTTAAATAAAGGGGGAGAAACAAGGTAGGCTAGGCTCGTAAGACTTTTACGGATGGGATAGACCTCTATGGTCATCTCATTCGGAAAAGGATTACAGAAACGACGCATACCGAAGTATATAAGCCTTTAAATAAAGGGGGAGAAACAAGGTAGGCTAGGCTCACAAATTGGTATTGGATGGGATAGACCTTGTTGGTCAGCAACGTGACGTTGCATCCGTGTATTTAGCCTAACTCTTACAAAGTGAGTTTTAAAGGCTTAGATGCGAGCACACCAAGGCTCGTGAGCCCGAAAAGACTTGGTTGACCTTGGTGGTCACCAAGGTTTTGAGGGCGAAACAGTAAACGCAGGTGTGCGACGTATATAAGCCTTTAAATAAAAAAATCGCCCTCTGTGTTAACAACACATAAGGACGAAATAAGCTTCCGTGGTTCCACCTTATTTACCGCATAAGCGGTCACTTTGTATACCGATTAGGGCTCGGGAATGCCCTCGCGCAGGACAGTGGTTTGACTTTTTCGCCTAAACTGCTCACCTCTCAGCCATGGGCAAGCTCTCTGTAAAGCCGTACGAAAAGCTACTTGTCTTTCCTCTAACGATTGTAGTTGTATATCTAATTATATATACTTAATTTTTTTTGTCAACCGTTTTAGACAAACTTTCGTTTAAAAAAATCACTCGCTTGCCAAAAAATCTCTTAAGCTCCTTTTCCTCGCGGGAGGAAACTGCCTTCACCACCTCAACGCTTGAGCATGGCGATAAAAGAGCTTCCTTAACAACGTCGGGTGATGAAGATATTAAATTGGAGCGTTTAAGTCTGTTAAAATTCATATCATAGACGTAATCGCCCTCTATAAACACCTTTTTACCTCGCTTTTCACCCAGAACAAACGCCACAAAATCGCAAAGCTGACTGCCCGTAAAGAAAAACGGAATATACGATATAACCTCTTTCCATTTGTTTTTTAAAGGCTGCAATCTGAAATTGTATATTCCGTCTATAGCAAAGCCGTTAAAGGCTTTAAGCTTGCGCATAACGTATCTTTTGTCGGCATCAACGTCTGCGGATATTATAGCAGTCTTTAAAATCTCATTTTCGTACGGTGTAAGACCTATCGTTCGCATTCTGGACTTTATAAAATCGTATTTGTATTTTACTGCTATGACGTCTGCGATTTTATCCTCAACCTCTGATTTGTATAAATCATAATACTTTTCGGGGCATAATATGACAATTTTTAATCTGTCCCCTACGCTACCCTCATGTACTTCCCCTCCAAAATCGCTGACAAGCTGACTAATGGCAGAGGAAATATACGAAATTCCTATCTCTTCACCCGCTAAATCTGTTATTTCAATTTTCTTCATACTTATAGTGTATGCAAAAGAAATCAATTAATTTAAAATATTTTACGTCAAAGGACTTTTGTTTGTTGCTTTTCGGCTAAAATTCGCGCCTTTTGCGTCTTTTTTAAGCACCCTGTAAAACAACTTGTAGCTCTCTGAAAAAGCAACAGTCAGAAGTCCTACGCCTATAATTTTAAGCCAAATTAAGATTGAAAGCGGATTTGTAGCAAAGAATCCGCATAAAAATTGCGTAATTACTATTTGGAACAAAAAGGTCGCGCCGAACACGTAAAGCATCGGCTTGTTATCTGCCAGCCCCAAAAATATGCTTTCACTACCGATTTTTCTGCAGTTAAACGCATTGAACAGCTGACATATTACAAACATACAGAATACAACTGTAGGAATATTTTGACTGCCAACACCCATAAAATCGTATAAATATTCAAGCAAAATTACTATTGCCGTAAAAACCCCTTGCAGTGCAATTCTGAAAATCATAGATTTTGTTAAAATCGGCTCACTTCTTTTTATGGGTCTTGACTTCATAAATTTACCCCTGTCCGCTTCCATTGCAAGCGTTAGCGCGGGCGGTCCGTCCATAATGATATCTATCCACAAAAGCTGTACCGACGAAAAAGGATTTTCAAGCCCCAATGCCAAGCTTACCACCACAACAATCATTGCAGACACGTTTACAGTCAGCTGAAAGGTTATAAATCTTTGAAAATTTTTGTAAATATTGCGACCGAATGACACCGCCTTTACTATCGTTGAAAAGGAATCGTCTAAAAGAATTACGTCGCCCGCCTCTTTGGTAATTTCCGACCCCGAGCCCATCACAATACCTACGTCAGCCCTTTGAATAGCAGGCGCATCGTTTACTCCGTCACCCGTGACCGCAACGACCTCACCCCTCATTTTTAAAGCCTCAACCACTCTGAGCTTGGTGGTTGGAGTACTTCTTGCTATAACCTTGATTTTTTGAATATTTTGTCTTAGCTCACCGTCTGACATCGCTTCTATATCGCTTGCCAGAACAATTTGCGAGCTGTCTTTTACTATGCCAAGCTCGTATGCAATAGCAGTTGCCGTAGACACATTGTCACCCGTCATCATAACGACGTCTATACCTGCGTCAAAGCAAACCCTAACTGACTCTTTTACACCCTTTCGCACAGGGTCTGCTATCACTGAATAACCTAAAAATTCCGACTTGCCTTCCCCCGCGCTATTACCGCCCCAATCGCCGATAAGGTAAGAAAAGGCTATAACCCTTTTACCCTTTAACTGATAATGCTCTATTTCTTTTAATATCAAATTTTGCTCATCCAAAGACAGATTTGAGCCGTTTAAAACAACCTCCGGCGCACCTTTAATATATACTTTTTTTTGCCGATTTAACTCTGTTGCCATAAATTTTCGCTTAGAATCAAAGGGTAAAACCCTGCCTATAGGTTGATTTTCTCTGTATTTTTGATAATCGAGCCCCTTTTTTAAGCAGTATTTAAGAAGTGCGCCTTCCGTTGCCGAGCCAAAGACCTCAACTCCCTTTTCTCCTCTTTTTAGCTGAGCAGTCGAATTTATCATCGCTCCCTCTAAAAGCAACTCTTCGTGTTGGCTTTTGTACAAGCATAGCCGTTCAACTGTCATTGTATTTTGAGTGAGCGTTCCCGTTTTGTCCGAGCAGATAACGCTTACACAACCCGTCGTTTCGGCTGCGACCAGCTTTCTTATAAGCGCGTTTGATTTAGCAAGCTTAACGACGTTTAGGGTCAGCGATATTGCTGCGGTTGTCGGCAACCCCTCGGGGACTGCGGCAACTATTAAAACTATCGTCTCTAAAAAAGCGTCTTGCACTGTAAAAAAGTTCAATTTATCAAGCACGGCTAATCTTATAACAGATAAAATAAAAACGGAAAATGAGGATACTGCGCCTATTACCGTTATTATTTTACCCATTCTGCTTAGCTTTTGATTAAGCGGTGCGTTTGCCACATTTTTATCGCCAAGCTCACCGGCGATTTTACCAAGCTCAGCATTATCACCAACAGCTGTTACAATCATTTTGCCGTTACCCTCGCCAACAAAGGTGCCCGAGTATACCATATTAAGCCTTTCGGCTAAAGGTGTACCCTTAGCAAAGACCTTATCTGCAATTTTTTCTACCCTTTCACTTTCGCCCGTTAGCATCGACTCGTCTATTTTTAAGCCGTTACTCTCTATTAATCTTCCGTCTGCAGCTACCTTATCCCCCATCTCTAAAATAAGAACGTCACCGCATACAACCTGCTCCTTGGGAATAACCGTTACCTCTCCGCCACGAATCACCTTTACACTTGTCTTATCGTACACCTTGCCGAGCATTTCAAAGGCGCGCTGGGACTTGCCCTCCATTATAAGAGTGAGCGAGGCAGATAGCACCACGGCTATAAAAATGCCTATACACTCTAAAAAATCTCCCCTCCCGCTTTTTAAATATTTACCTATATTTACCCCAAGCGTTATTACCCAAGCAAACTCTAAAATTATTAAAGTAGGTTCCAAAAGCGCCCCTATAAGGCGCTTAATAAAGGATTTTTTCTTTTTAGGAGTTGGCACGTTAACCCCGTAAAGCTCACCCATTTTACCCACAGATGACCTTGAAAGTCCTTTTTCTTTTTTTACGTTAAATCTTTTTTCTGTTTCTGCAACCGATAAGCTGTGCACTGTTTTAGCCACCACCCTTTAATCTGTTAAAATTACTACTAATAATATACTGACTAAAGGTTAAAAATATAATTAATATCAAAAATTTAGTTGAAAATAAATAGACAAAGTGATATTATAGTATAGAGGTGTATTATGTCTGAAGTATATAAAATCAATATTGACGGTTACAGTACCGAGTTGCCAATTCTCACTTTACCTTCGGGTATTAAAATTTGCTTTTTTAACCTTCACGGAGCATCTGAAATGACCGAGCATTGCGGCAGATCACTTGCTAAGCATTTAAGCGATTGCGACGTCGTTATCACTGCAGAATCAAAGGGCTTACAGCTTTGCCACGTGGTCTCGCGCGAGCTTGGCCATAAGTTTTACGCAGTTGCAAGAAAATCTAAAAAACTCTATATGCAAGACGGTATTTACGTTGAATACGAAAGCTCAATAACCACCGGCGAGCCACAAAAATTATACCTTTCAAAGCACGACGTTGACCTTATTAAGGGTAAAAAGGTCGGTATAGTTGACGACGTTATCTCTACCGGTGCGAGCCTTAAGGGTCTTGAGGCTTTAGTTGAAAAGGCGGGGGGTATTATACATAAAAAAGCGTTTGTTTTAGCTGAGGGAGAGGCTGCCGATAGAAAGGACGTAATCTACCTTGCTAAAATCCCACTTTTATAATCTTACGTAAAACAAGGCGACGGAAAACATATTCCTTATAAGTGAAAGTTTTGTAGCGTTGAACGTTGCAAATTTATAGGAGATCATTATGAAAAAAATTATATTCTTTTTATGTTTTGGTATGATTCTTTTTCTATCGTCGTGTGACCCCGGCACTCATGTAATACAACAAGACGAGCTAACGGACGTTGTTAGTGTTGAATTGATTGAATATAAAAATCCAAATCAAGAGCATTTCACGTCTTGGGTGCCTAATCATTTTGAAGATTTAAAGCCTTTCGATACTGCAAATGCTACGGTTATTGAAAAATTGCAAGACGAAAAAAAGTCGGAATTTTTAAATTCTTTTAGGGAAACGGATATTCTGCACACCTATTATGCATACGATTCACCGTCAGACGTTTGTATAAGATTAACCTATAAAAACGGTGATTTTTTAATCATTTGGGCGAACTATAAAAGAGATTCTTTTGGTGGTTATATAGGCATGTATTCCGAGAACGGATCGGTTTTATCCTTTTGGGGATCCTTTAGCGCCTTAGACTATTATAAAGATTTAGTAAATAATTTTTTTACGTATAACATTTAACTTAAATCAGTAACGTCCACACGTTCTTTACAATTTAATCAAGTAAAAAAGCACACTGTATTTCGCGATACGCGAAGTATAGTGTGCTACGTTTTTTTAAAACTAAAAAGCCTTGTAGGAGCTTTGCAAACCGTTGCTTTTATATTTACCTTTGAAGCTCTACTAAAACGACCTCCGGCCTATTGTTTATCCTAAGAGGAAATGCGCTGTTTCCTACCCCTCTGCTTATTACCAAATTAGTATTACCCTTGGTTATTACGCCTTGTGTATATTTAGGAAAAAAACCTTGCCCCGGCGCATAAAGTCCGCCTATAAGTGGAAGAATGAACTGTCCGCCGTGCGCATGTCCGCTAAACACAAGGTCTAACCCGCATTCTGCGTACACGTCTAAAAGCTCGGGTCTATGAGATAAAACCACACTATAGCCGTCGCTATCATCAACGATTTTTTCTATAGTCCTTTGCATATATACGTCATCCGATTCAGACGGATACTCATTGTAAAATGCAGGGTCCTCAATACCGATAAGCGTTATATATTCATCGCCGTCCTCTAGCCTTATTTTTTGATTTTTTAAAACGGTTACACCAACCGATTCCAACTGCTTAGCAAAGCTGTTAAAGTCGCTTAGCCTTGATTCATGATTACCACTCACGTAATAACAAGGGGCAATTTTACTCACTTCTTTTGCAAAGGCTATTGCAACGTCGATTTTCGTTTTTCGGGAATCTATCAAATCTCCCGTTAAAACAATAATGTCAGGGTCTGCCGACCGTAAAATGCTCAGCACTTTTTTGTTGCCGTCGCCTATTTCGGCATTATGAAGGTCAGACACCTGAGCAATTTTATAGCCTCTGAACGGTTCAGGCAGTCTGTCGCTTTTAACTGTATATTTCGTCAGCACCGGTGAGTTATTTTCTACCGTGCCCCAAGTGATAAAAATTACAACGAGCAACAGCAATACGCTTACAATAATAATTAATAATCTCATTCTCTTCGTTATGACTTTCATATTTATTCCAAATCTTAAAGATTTGTTTGGTATATTTTATTTCCAAACATTTTATTTATGAGCATATTTTAACACAAAGACAAACTTACAGTCAATATTTACGCCTATTTTATTGTTTTTATAAGTTTTTTTTGCTATAATTATTATATTATGTTTAATTTTTTTACCGATAACGCAAGCATAAACGGCAAATTTAATATTTCAGGCTCGGACTTTAATCACATAAAAAACGTATTGAGAATGAAAATTGGCGAAAAATTTTTAGTAAGCCACGGCGGTGCAAGCCACCTTTGTGAGTTAGAAAGCTTTGAAAGCGACTTTGTAGTTGCTAAAATTTTTGAAGAGAACTATCAAGACACGTCGCTCCCCATTGAAATATATCTTTTTCAAGGCTTGCCAAAGGCTGACAAGCTTGAGCTTATTATTCAAAAAACGGTTGAGCTTGGCGTTCATGAAATAATACCCGTTGAAATGAAACGCTCTATCGTAAAGCTTGACGAAAAAAAGAAGGACAGCAAAACTACACGTTGGCAGGCTATTGCCGAAAGCGCGGCAAAGCAAAGCAAGCGCACGGCTATTCCCACTGTACAATCGGCTATTCCCTATACAAAGGCTTTAGAAATGAGTAAGGATTTAGATTTGTTACTGATACCTTATGAGAGTAAAAACGGTATGACTGACACTGCAAATGCTTTAAAACAGATTAAAGCAGGTATGAAGGTTGGCGTAATAATAGGCCCTGAAGGCGGTTTTGAAGAGAGTGAAATTCAAAAAGCCGAGGAGCTTAACGGCAAGGCTATATCCTTAGGCAAAAGAATACTCCGCACCGAAACTGCGGCAATTGCTACCATTACAATGCTTATGCTATACTCAGAAATGAGCCTATAAGTTGATTATTTAATAATTTGGAGATAATTATGAAAAAGAAGGTCGCACTTTTAGGTGACTCAATTCGCATTAACGGCTACGGCACAAAAGTCCCCAATATGTTAGGCGACGGTTATGAGGTCTTTCAACCTTTGGATAATTGCAGATGGGCGCAATACACTTTCAGAATGCTTTATGACTACAAGGAAGACTTAAAGGACTGCGACGTAATACATTGGAATAACGGACTTTGGGATTGTGCGGAGCCTTTTGACGACGGTACTTTTACTTCTATAGACGACTACGTAAAGGCAATGGTGCGCGTTGCAAAATTATTACTTGAAATCACGCCAAACGTAATTTTTGCAACAACTACCCCGACAAAGCCAACGCACCGGCACATCAGAAGCAATCAAATTGATAAATTCAATCAAGCAATAGTACCTGTACTTAAGAGCATGGGCATTAAGATAAACGATTTAAACTCGCTACTTAAAAATAACGAAGATATATATATTTGCGAAGACGAGGTTCATCTTTCTGAAGAGGGTATCATGATTTGCGCCGATGCTGTATGCAAGGCAATCAAGCAGTTTGACTAACAAAAACGCGTAACGTATTTTGCGTTACGCGTTTATTTTTACTTTTTACTTAAAAAGAATACGGCAATTCCACCAATACCCGTATGCGAGCCTATAACAGTCTCTAAATAACCTATACTAACCTCTTTGATTTTTCCGCTGCCCTTTATCTTTTGAGCAAGGATTTTAGCATCCTCCTCACAGTCTGCATGCGCTATATAAACAACGGAATTTTCCTTTGCCCCGTCTGCTACAAGCGACGTCAAATGGTTTAAGGATTGCTTTCTTGATATAACCCTTCCCACAGACTTTAAAGATCCCTCTTCGTTGACCTTTATTATAGGCTTGATTTTTATAAGTGAGCCAAGCCTGTACGCTAACGACGGAATTCTGCCACCTTGATGCAAATAATACAAATCGTCTACGGTTACGTAGGTGTTCATAACATCCCTTTCATTTAAGATATACTTATAAATATCTCTTGCAGATTTTCCCTCTTCACGCATCTTTACTGCTTGCTCTACAAAATAGCCCTGACCAAACGAGCCGGTATGGGTATCTGCGCAAAAAATTTCAGCATCGGGATATGTTTCAAGTATTCTGTTTTTTGCAAGCTCAGCCGAGGCAAAAGACGCGCTTACCCCCGAAGAAAAACCAATATATAAAATCGGCAAGTCTTCTTTTACTGCTTTTTCAAATTCCTCATAGTACTGCTCCTCGTTTGCGCACGAGGTAGACAGCTTTGGCTTATCAGCAATTTTTTTATAAAACTCCTGTAGCAAATTATCGTCATCCGTCTTGTATGCAGGAAAAACCTCTCCGTTTATTAAGTAATATAGGGTAACTACGGCTATATCGTTTTTTTTGAAGTAGCTTGCCTGTAAATTTGCCGTTGAATCGGTAATTATTTTAAATTTCATAATTTCTCCTTAATGTTTTTATCTACACGTATAAGATACTACACTCAACTTATAAAAAGCACCCTAAAGTAGGGTGTTTTTATTCTAAATAAACAAACCCTGCCGTAGATTTTAAAAAAACCTCTCTACTTACAGTAGAATTTGCGCGTATAAGCTTAAAAACGTTTACTTTTTGAACTAAAACTGTTATAATCTAATAGGAGTGTGTATTATGAAAAAACTTGTAGTAGCTTCGAACAACAAAGGAAAAATCAAAGAGATTAAGGAAATTTTAAAGGATAAGTACGAGGTCGTTACGATGGGCGAAATGGGCTTTAACGAAGACATTGTAGAAGACGGCGACACCTTCTATCAAAATGCTAAAATTAAAGCGGAAACTGTTTCTAAGGCTTTAAATTGCGATGCCTTGGCAGATGACAGCGGTCTTTGCGTAGAAGCTTTAGCCGGTGCGCCGGGCGTCTACTCTGCAAGGTATTCCGGTGGACACGGTGACGATAAGGCTAACAGAGATTTGCTCTTGAAAAATCTGGAGGGCGTTACTGATAGAAGGGCTAAATTCGTCAGCTCAATCGTTTTGATTAAGACTAACGGCGAAGAGATAGTCGGCACAGGCGAAACCTACGGGAAAATAGGCTTTAAAGAGCAAGGAACAAACGGCTTCGGATACGACTGCATATTCATTTCCGACGATTTAGGCATAAGCTTTGGCTTAGCAAGTGATGAGGAAAAGAACAAGGTCAGCCACCGTTATCGCGGTTTAATCGACTTATTGAGCAAGTTATGATAAAGATAACCGTCATTTCTGACACTCACGGCAATTTATCAGCTATTGACAAAATGGCTCAAATTATATTAGAAAGCGATTATGTTTTCCATTTGGGCGACCATTTTGACGATATGAAAAATTATGCTCACGTTTTAAAGGATAAGCTCTATCGCGTTCACGGAAACTGCGATTGGGGCAACCAAAAGGACGTGACCGTACAAATTGGTGATCATAAGATTTTTGCCACTCACGGCGACCTTTACGGTGCAAAAAAAGGAGTTGACAGGCTTATAAAAAAAGCAAAAGAAGAGGGCTGTGACATTGTGCTTTACGGGCATACTCACAGCTCAGAAATAAAGAGAGAAAGCGGAATTTTGCTGATAAACCCCGGCACACTACAAAAGTACTCTGCAAATAAAACTTTTGCATACGTTATAATAAGCGGTAACAAGGTTACACCTATTATAAATGATAAGCTTTTTTACGGAATATAGATAAAATCGGTTTATTTAGCTACGTTTTGGCGTTTTGTTTTTTGTAATTTTGCTATTTGAAAAAATAGTTAAAAATTTTTTAAAAATGTTACTAAAAACATTTGACATTACAGTTAAATTTTGATAGAATAATCAAGCATTATGGATGTGATGCGGGTGTAGTTCAATGGTAGAACCCCAGCCTTCCAAGCTGGTCGCGTGGGTCCGATTCCCATCACCCGCTCCAGATTACAAGTTTGGTTAAGTAATGGGTTTCTGCCGGCACATATCGTAACACATGCGCCTGTAGCTCAGCTGGATAGAGCACCGCCCTTCTAAGGCGGGTGTCAGGGGTTCGAATCCCTTCAGGCGCGCCAGCATGGCGGGAGTAGCGCAGATGGTTAGAGCGTCAGATTGTGGTCCTGAAGGTCGTGGGTTCGACTCCCATCTCCCGCCCCATTAACATATTGGGGTGTCGCCAAGCGGTAAGGCACTGGATTTTGATTCCAGCATCCGTAGGTTCGAATCCTGCCACCCCAGCCAATGTTAACATGGTCCATTAGCTCAGGCGGTAGAGCACATGACTTTTAATCATGTTGTCCGGGGTTCGAGTCCCCGATGGATCACCATATATGCACCTTTAGCTCAGTTGGTAGAGCAACTGACTCTTAATCAGTGGGTCCTGGGTTCGAGTCCCCGAAGGTGCACCAATAAAAGAGAGATAAGCCTTTTGCTTATCTCTTTTTTTGGTTCTTTGTCAAATGTTGGGGTGTAGCAATATAAAAGGGTTCTTTGTCAAATGTTGGGGTGTAGCAATATAAAAAACCCCTACATGGCATATAGGACTCGAACCAAGGTTCGCCCCCTGACGGTAGCGTCCCCCTTCCGTCAACCTTTTAACTTAACAGGGGTAAGTATAGTGTGCTACACTTTTTTTATAAATTTACATTTCGGGTAATTAGAGCATCCCATAAAAACGCCATATTTCCCTTCTCTTTCAACTAGTTTCCCCCCACATCTCGGACAAATACCCAACTTTAATTCAGTTTGAGTATTCTTAATACTTTGAATATGTTGACTATTTGTTATTTTAGATGAAGCACTTAAGAGTTTGTTATATATTATATCCATCTCCTCAAATGAGTAGTGAGTACCATCGTTAAAATTCTTCAAATAGTTATTAAGATCTATTAAATTTACGACATTTGGAATATCAACTTTATCCGCATTATTTTGAACCATTACAACTAATGAATTAACTTTATATTTATTTCCAAGTGCTTTATTAATATGATAAATATGAGCCCTGTTTTGTTTAAGAGGATTTATAAACTGATGTTTTTCCCCATTGTATAGAGCTTGTGTCCATTTTTCTTGATTTAAACTACCAAAAATCCATCCTTTATAATTTTTTGTTTCAATACAAAAAATCCCATTTTGCCGTATCTCAACATGGTCTATTTGATGACTCTTACCATTATCATCTACTAGAATAAGATTATTAATTTGTCTATGCTCGACTTTGCCAAAAATCAAAGGATTGAGTTTTGCGTTGACTTTTGATTCTCCAACTTTACCTTTATAATTGTTAATTACAGGTTTGGCAACTACTTTTATTATTTTCTTAAGTAATCCCATAAAACGCTCCTATTTTAATCTCGTTTAGTATTTTAAGAAATTTACGTAATAGATTTAACAATAAGCATGTGAAGTATACACATTCTTACTTATTTACATAATTATTATATCAAAAAGATTTATATAACTCAACTTGTTTTGCGTGGTAAAAGAAACTCTACTTATCAAAAGTCGAGTTTTATAAGTTATTCAATTTTAATCCCTTACAGGGAACGCCTTTTTGCTTATCTCTGCATTCTTAGCGGAGAAATGACAGACACAAAAATTTCGGCAGAGAACTTGTTTTCTCTGCCGATTTGTGTTATAATGGAATTAGCGAAAAGGCTCCCTCCCGGAGAGAGCCTCAGGACGTGCTCAACTTAAGGGGTATGTGCATGGCCCTATACCTTTGTAATACAAAGGCGAAACTTGCGATAAAAGGAAAATGATTATGGAAAAAACGGCAAAAGCAACAACAACTGTTAGTTACATACTTTCGGGGATCTTGTGGCTCTTGGGAATACTTACATTATTGTTTAATGTTTTGGGACTATGGGCTGCTTGGCACCTCGCCGGGTTTGGTTTTATCTTTTATATCCCTGTTCCAATAATCCCTGCAATTCTTTCAATTGTTTTTTCTTGCATTTCAAAAGAAACCAAACTAATTGTTATGAATTGTATCTCAGTAGCCGTTTCTATAGGATTTATACTTTTAACGATATTTGTATCCTCCACGTGGTTTTGGTAAAAGCAACCCCCGACAGACTTTTAAAAAATCTGTCGGGGTTACTTATTTGTTTACAGCGGGACAATTATTAACCAACTGATCATAATTTCTCCGCTAAGAGTGCGCGCCCTTGGCTGTTCTTCTTTATATATCATATATCGCGTGAAAATTTCTCGCGGTATTTTTTTGGCGAGAGTCCGTTCTTTTTGGTGAACACGCGGCAAAAGTAAAAGGGGTCCTCGTAGCCAACCGCCTGCGCGATCTCGCCTATTCGCATATCGGTGCTTTTCAGCATCGTTTCGGCGTTTGAGAGGCGAAGGGAATTGCGGTATTCAACCGGGCTCTTGCCAAAGGATTCGCGAAAGCAGTTATAAAAATGCGCGGCGCTGATGCCGCAGATATCGGCGTATTTTTCTATCCTCTCGTTTTTATTCCATTCCT
>JAFVQT010000039.1 GCA_017504655.1 Clostridia bacterium
CAGATTCAGAAACTGATTCAGAAACTGAATCTGAATCGGAAGAGGAAAGTGTATATCTCGGAAACGATGAGCAAGTTGACTTCAACTTCTCAGTTCCTGCTGATGAAAACATCACTTATCCTACTGATCCTACAGTAATGCCCGGTATGAACGCAGTTAAGCAAGGTCACACTTACACTTACCGTACTGCTACAAACTCACTTCCAACTTCTTGGAACATTCATACCTACCAAGCGAACGCAGCAACCTTAGTACTTGATTATACTACCGATGCTCTTTATACGTTCGATTATAACCTTACTCTTGACGGTTACAGAATCGTTCCTTCAATGGCAACTGATTATCCTGTAGACGTTACCAGTGAATTCATCGGTGAATACGGTATCGATGAGGATGCTGTAAACAGAGTATACAAAATCTCTCTCAGAGACGACCTTAAGTTCGACAACGGTGATGCTATCACTGCTGATACTTTTGTAGAATCAATGAAGCTCCTTCTTAACCCAGAAGCAGCTAACTACAGAGCAGACTCTTACTTCAAGGGTAACCTTACCATCCACGGTGCTAAGGATTATGCTTTACAAGGTTCTTTAATTCAAACTTCTGCAAGAGAAAAATATGACGTTTGGGAAGATGCAAAGACTGATAGCACTGTTTACTTCGACTTAATGTCTGACGGTTCAAACTTTGCTCAGGTTGTTCTTGGTATGGGTTACGGCTCTTACAAGGATGCTGATCACGGTTGGGCTGGTATTTTATACAAGGGCTACGGCGCTATCCCATCTCTTGATTATCTTGACGGATTACAGGGTAAGACTTGGGCTGAAATCGAAGCTGATGCTGATTTATTAGAAAGATGGACTACAGTTATTTCTTGGTGGCAATCTGAACCAAACGAAGAGCTTGACTTCTTCGTATTTGATGAGGAAATGCCTGCATATGCTTGGGAAGACGTAGGCTTCTTCGCTAAAGACGGCGACCTTTACGTAGTAAACGATAACGAGCTTAGCGGATTCTATCTTCTTTACTCACTTTCTACCGATTTCTTCCTCGTTCACCCAGCAACCTATAGAGCATGCATGAGCGAAGTTGAAGGCGTTTATACCAACAGCTACGGTACTTCTGTAGATACTTACGTTGGTTTCGGTCCTTACAAGCTTACTCAGTACGTTGCTGATAACTCTATCGCTTTTGCTAAGAACGCAAACTGGCACGGTTACAGCAATCCTGCTAACGCAAACTACTATCAAACCACTAACATTTCTATTTTACAAGTTGCTGACGAGCAAACCAGACTTAATATGTTCCTTGCCGGCGACCTTGATGCTTACGGCTTAGCAGCTGCAGATATGGAAGAGTATCAATCTAGCCCATACACCTACTATCAAGACGGTGACTCTACTTGGTTCGTAGCTCTTAACCCTGATATGGAAGGTCTTAGAGATGCTCAAGCAGTTGCAGAGCCTCTCCTTGGTGATGAATTTGAAGTAAACAAGACTATCATCACTATTAAAGAGTTCCGTCAAGCACTTTCATTCTCAATTGACCGTGCTGCATACGCTCTCGCACTCGATCCTCTCGGTGGTACTGCAAAGGCTCTTTACGGTAACATGATCATTTCCGATCCTAACACCGGTACTGCATACAGAACTACTGAAGAAGCTAAAGATGCTATCCTTGAGTTCTGGGGCTTAGCTGACTTAGTAGGCGTTGTATACGAAACTAAGGACGAAGCTATCGACTCTATCACCGGTTACGACTTAGCTGGTGCAAAGAGACTTTTCGATGTTGCATATCAAAAGGCTGTTGAGCAAGGTCT
Source organism: Clostridia bacterium (assembly GCA_017504655.1). Classification (GTDB taxonomy): domain Bacteria; phylum Bacillota; class Clostridia; order Christensenellales; family Borkfalkiaceae; genus UBA10281. Next base: position 1,820 of record JAFVQT010000039.1, read on the forward strand.
CATCACTTCTGAGAACTTCGAAATTCAAATCATGATCGGTCAGCCTGGTTCTGGTCAATCTGCTTACTACAACAACGGTTACGAGCTTCTTAAGCAAGTTTGGACTGATGCTGTAAGCGGTACTGCTCTTGAAGGTCACATTTCCTTCAGACAATCTCAACCTCTTGGTTCGTCTTCTTTCTCTGATTTCCTTAAGGATAACAGTGTAGACGTACTCTTCGGTGTAGGTTGGACAGGTTCAGCTCTTGACCCATACGGCTTGATGGAAGCTTATGTTGCTCCTGATTATCAATACGATCCAGGTTGGAACACTTCTTTAGAGATGCTTCAAGTAACTCTTACCGATAACGACGGTAAGGAACTTACTCTTCAAGCAAGCGTATTTGCTTGGGGTGCTGAAGCTCTCGCTGGTAAAGAGATTAAGGCTAACGTTGTAATCAATGGTGTTGTTACTACTGACTACGTTATGATTTCTGCTGGTACTACTTGTAACCCTGACATCAGACTTACTATCTTAGCAGCTGTTGAAGGCGCAGTTCTTAACCAATACGATATGATTCCTATCAACCTTGACGCATCTGCATCAATGAAGGGTATGAAGATTAAGTATGGTACTGAAGAATACGTATTCGGCGTAGGCCGTGGTGGTATTAAGTACATGTCTTACTACTACAGCGACAGTGAATGGGCAGCATTCGTAGCAGCTAACGCTGTTGACGGCAAGCTTAACTACAAAGGTTAATTCTTAACAGTTTAAGGGTTGATTTTTGATAAATCATTAACTAAATAGTTAATTTCAGACAACGTAGTGAGGGGTAACTCTCACTACGTATGTTTGATATTTAGGGCTAGTTGTATTTTGCTAGTTTTTTAAGAAAGGAGAAGATATGTACCTTTTTAAATATATCTTAAAGCGTTTAGGCTTAGCTATCCTTACGTTTTTTATAATTATTTCTATGTGCTTTATTCTCGTTAAGCTTCTTCCCAATAAGCAAGACGTAGGATTTGGCAAAAACCAACAACTCATACAAAAAAGAAGAGAGATGTTAGGCTATGATAAGCCTATCATGGTACAGTTTTGGAGATTTTGGAGATATGCTATCGTTGGCGAATTCGGTGCCAGTGAGGTTATTTTCCAGGGTAGATTAGTTTGGGACGTTTTCGTAGAAAGAGTTCCTTTTACTGTTGCCCTTAATATTTATTCTACAGTTTTGAGTATTCCTCTCGGTTTAATTTTAGGTATTATTGCCGCTGTTAATAAAAACAAGTGGCCAGACCACCTTATATCTACCGGAGTTATGATATTTGTTTCTGTTCCCTCGTTCATTTACGGATTTATAGTTCAGTATTTACTTTGCTTTAGACTCGGTTGGTTCAGCCCTGTATTTATTGCGACTGAGGGTGCTTTCAGTTGGGCTGCATTCCAGTCGTACGTTCCTGCAATTCTCTGTCTTTCCTTCGGTTCTATAGCAGGCTATGCAAGAACACTCAGAGCAGAGCTTTCTGAAATTTTAACGAGCGATTACCTATTGCTTGCAAGAACAAAGGGCTTGACAAAAAATCAAGCTACAGTACGTCATGCATTGAGAAACGCAATGGTTCCTATTTTCCCTGCTATTTTAGGTGAATTTATTGCAGTTATGAGCGGTTCGCTTATCATCGAGCAGATGTTCTCTATTCCGGGTGTAGGTAGACTTTACGTTAGTTCAATACAAGCATCGCCACCGGATTATAACTTCTTTATGTTACTTTCGGCTTTCTATACGTTAATAGGTCTTCTTGCTGGTATAGTTATTGATATAAGCTACAGCATCATTGACCCAAGAATAAGAGTGGGGGCAAGATAATCATGGCAGATAATAAATACGAAATGAATAATATCCCAAAAGAAAAATTTGCCTTTGCTTCAAGAGAAGGTAGACTTCACGATAAAAAGCTCGAAACAAAGCCTGTTGGCTATTTAAAGGATGCTTGGATTCGTTTCAAAAAGAATAAGAGCTCAATTGTAGGTGCATGGATAGTTATTTTCATCGTGCTTTTTGCAATAATTGGACCCTTCTGCTTTAATCAGGATTATATCCACAGCTATGAAAAAGACGTAGATATGCGTAGATATCAATATCTTACGCCAAAGCTATCCTTTGCTGAACCGGGCTCAGGCTTTTGGGACGGCACAAAGGTAGTTGAAATATCTGAGAGTCAATATAAAATCTATTTGGCAAGAGAACAGGAAACGGGTCAAAAAGCTATAGTTAAAGTTATTGACACGTATACAGCAAGAGGCTACGGCGGTGCAGATATTAAGATGTACAAGTGCCGTTTGGATACTTATGCAAATATCGACGTATTTACTAAACAGTTTACTTACGACGAATATTGCAAATTACAGGATTATCAACTTGAAACCGGTAGACAGGTTATTTTGCCTTGGGTTACATATTACGATAAAAACCAGCAGTCAACCATAAACTCTAAGGTTTTCTTCAACAATATTAACGTTTGGTATGAATGTGACGAGAAGGGTAATCCTACTTTTGATCAAGACGGCAATTTAGTAAACGGTTATAAAAAGTTCAAAGACCTTTCAAATCCAAGTACCATCAAATTACATGATGCTTATTACAGTATCCGTTTGGAAAAGGATCCTGCATACGGAAAAATCGGTTCTAACCCTGTAACAGCACAAAATAAGGAAGATCCTACGATTTGGAAAGATAATACTGATGACGTTTGGTCGGTCGATCAAAGATATGCTTATGCAAATCCATATGTTTCAACTGTAGGTAAGGAGTTTGAAACTCCCGCAGATAAAGTAGCTTATGCAACAAACCCGGTTAACTGGAGTTACACTGTAAGACTTAATCCATACGAATATTTCGTATACAAATACGGCTTTGAGCCACACTTTACGTTTGGTACTAATGCAAACGGATGGGATATCTTTACAAGACTTGCACAAGGTGCAAGATTCTCACTCCTTTTCGCTGTTGCCGTATCTGCTATTAACCTTGTTATCGGTGCAATTTACGGTGCAATTGAGGGTTATTACGGCGGCACTGCAGACCTTATTATGGAGCGTGTATCAGATATCTTGGCAGCAATACCTTCAATGGTTGTTACTGTTTTATTCAACTTGCACTTATCTGCAAAGGTCGGTGTCGTCCCGGCACTTCTATACTCCTTTATAATGACAGGCTGGATAGGCATGGCGTCGAGAACGCGTATGCAATTCTACAGATTTAAAAATCAAGAATACGTATTAGCAGCAAGAACTCTCGGTGCAAGAGACAGAAGAGTAATGTTTAAGCATATATTCCCCAACTCTTTGGGTACTATAATTACCGGATCGGTTCTTGTTATCCCGGGCGTAATTTACAGCGAAACGTCGCTTACTTACCTCGGCATAATAAACCTCGATTCTCCTACGAGATCTTCTGTGGGTGCAATGCTTTCTGCAGGTCAGGGTATGTTTACTAAATTCCCTCACCTCGTATTATTCCCTGCAATTTTCATCGGTTTATTGATGGTATCGTTTAACCTGTTCGGTAACGGTCTCCGTGACGCGTTCAACCCGTCACTTCGTGGTGTGGAGGACTAAGATATGGAAAAGAAACTTGAAGTTAAAAATCTTAAAATATCTTTTAGAACGAACAACGGTAAGGTTCAAGCTGTTAGAAATATAGATTTCGACCTTTATAAGGGTGAAACCTTAGCTATAGTTGGAGAGTCGGGCTCAGGTAAGTCTGTTACTAACAGAGCTGTTATGGGTATTTTGGCCGGTAACGGTATGATTGAAAGCGGAAAGATTATCTACGACGGAAAGGATTTAGTCCGTATTTCTGAAGAGGATATGGTTAAGCTTCGTGGCGATAAGATTGCTATGATATTCCAAGACCCGCTTTCAAGCCTTAACCCAATTATGCGTATTGGTAAGCAAATTACCGAAGCAATGCTTCTTAAGAATAAAGCATCCAGAAGAAACAGCAAGAAAGAATTCAACAAAATGCTTGAAAAGCTTAAGATAAATATGCTTGAGGTAGTTGGCGACGATCAAGACGCAATCGCTAAAATTGACGACTATATCAAGACCTTTGATGCTTTCAATATTTCGGCATTACAGCTTGAAAACGAATATAACGTAGCAAACACCCAAGCTCAAGAGCTTGTTGCTGACGTTGCTGACATTTTGTTTGAAAACGAAAGAAAGCAAAAGGTTGATGCAGTAGCTTCTGCTAAAAAGTTTATTAAAAAAATTGCAAGAACTCACAACGTTTTCTTAACCTCAAGATATGAAAACGACATTTTAAACTGTGTAGAGGCGATTGAGAGCATAATTTCAAATTATGTTTCAGATGAAAACGGTTTATCGCAGAGCATTGTTGATGCATTTAGCAATTTAAAAGAGCTTTACGAAAAAATCGTTGCAGAAGAAAAACCAAATTTCTTCCGTATCGGATACTATAAGTATAAAAATCCCGAAGAAACCTTTGAAGGTCAGGACGTAGTTGAACTCAACGCAAAGACTCTTGCATATCTTGATGATAACTTTATGAAAGATTTCATCGAGATAGAGAAAAAGGCTGTTGAGCATGCATTTATAAAGTCTAATAATGCTAAAAACGCGGCTATTCCTGTTCTTGAAGAGCTTTTAGCATATATAAAGAGTACTGATTTATCTGATAAGAAGGCTCTTTTAGAGCATTGCAATAACGCATACGCATCAGTAAAGGCTTGTAGAAATTCACTTGCAACCGTAAAAGATAGCGCAATTTATACATTTAAGTCAAGTCTTAATGCAGAGATAGATAAATACTACTTTGCAATTAAGAACAACCCAAAGGAAGAGGCAAGATTTGCAAAGCAAACTGCAAAGAGAGAAGCCTTAATTGCTAAGGGTAAGACGGTTGACTGGAAGGTTGTTCCAAAGGTTATCGTTGATCTTCAGCAACAAATTGAAAATATGGCTATTATTATTGAAGACCTTAAGACTAAATTTGTTGCGGAATTAGAAAATCCTGTAATAGACTTTGAAGCAAAGAGCGTTGAGCTTATCGATTACTTTAAAGAAAAAGCTTCCGGTGTAGTTAACGTTATAACGAGAAAGATTGCCCGTGAAAAGGCTATTAAGCTTATGGAAGAGGTTGGTATACCTGCACCTCGTATCCGTTACAGGCAATATCCGTTTGAATTCTCAGGCGGTATGAGACAGCGTATAGTTATTGCTATCGCGCTTGCAGCTGACCCTGATATTCTTATTTGTGACGAGCCTACTACCGCACTTGACGTTACGATTCAAGCTCAAATTCTTGAGCTTATCAATAAGCTTAAAAAAGAGAGAGATCTTTCAGTTATATTCATTACGCACGACCTCGGTGTTGTTGCTAACATGGCTGACAGAATTGCGGTTATGTATGCAGGTAAAATTGTTGAATACGGTACTGCTGACGATATCTTCTATGATCCTCGTCATCCATACACTTGGGCGCTTTTATCTTCAATGCCGGACTTAAATACCAACGAAAAGCTTGAATCTATTCCGGGAACACCTCCAAATATGATTTATCCTCCTGTTGGTGATGCTTTTGCTGAGAGAAACAAATATGCTCTCGAAATTGACTTTGAGATGCAACCGCCGTTCTTTGAGATAAGTGATACACATAAGGCTGCAACCTGGCTTTTACACCCGGATGCACCTAAAGTTGATACTCCAAAGATTATTACTGACCGTATCAATGCAATGAAAAATTATGGAGGTAGCAAAAATGATTGATAATAACGAAAATATATTATCTAAAGATAATAGTGAAGACGTGTTATTAAGAGTTGAAAACCTCAGTCAATATTTCAAAATGGGTAGACAAAAGCTTAAGGCAGTCGACCACGTTAGCTTTGATATTAAAAAGGGTGAAGTTTTTGGTCTTGTTGGTGAATCCGGTTGTGGCAAAACGACTACCGGGCGTTCAATAATTAAGCTTTATGATATTACCGGCGGTAACGTTTATTTTAGAGATAGAAGAATTTGTGCCGGTACTCTTGATTACAAAGAGGCTATCAAAAAAGCAAAAAATGATTGTGAATTACAGATAGATTTATTAAAGGATGAGTATAAAAACAATCCGACGTCAGAAGAGCTTAAAGATAGAATCAATAAGCTTATATCTGTTAGAGATACAATTATTGCAGAGCAAAAAACTTTAATGGCTGAGGCAATTCACGATCATAAGCACGGTGACAGCATATATGCTGCCGAGCTTGTAAAACAGTTAGATGACGAATATCTTCCCGAATTAGAAGCTTTAAAAGACAGTAACCCCGAATTATATAAAGAAACCTTAAAGAAATACCGTCACGAAAGAAGAGTGGCAAAGCACAGCAGATTTATCACGAGAATACAAATGATATTCCAAGACCCAATCGCTTCGCTCGACCCGCGTATGACTGTTCGTGAAATTATTTCTGAGGGGCTTGTTATTAAGGGTATTAAGGATAAAGAGTATATTGACAATAAGGTATATGAGATCTTAGAAACAGTTGGTCTTGTAAGAGAGCACGCAGACCGTTATCCACACGAATTCTCAGGTGGACAACGTCAACGTATCGGTATTGCAAGAGCAGTTGTTATGGAACCTGAAATGATAATTGCGGACGAGCCTGTTTCTGCGCTTGACGTTTCGATTCAAGCTCAAGTAATCAATCTTTTAAACGATCTTCGTAAAAAGCTTGGTCTTACAATATTGTTTATTGCGCATGACCTTTCTGTCGTTAAGTATTTCTCAGACCGTATCGGCGTTATGTATTTTGGTAAGCTGGTTGAGCTTGCATCTTCAGACGAGTTATTTGCTCATCCTCTTCATCCGTATACGCGGTCGCTTTTATCGGCAATTCCTCTTCCTGACCCACATTACGAAAAGGGCAGAATAAGAAAAACCTACAATCCGATTGCTGAGCACGACTATTCTGTATCTCAGCCATCACTTAGAGAGGTTTCGCCAAATCACTTTGTATATTGTAATGACGAGGAAGAATTAAAATACAAAAAGGAATTAGGTCTCTAAGTTGGATAATAGCAAATTAAAGAAACTTATAATAAGGTACTCTATATGCATTGCAGTTGCGGCTGCTATGGTTTTGGGCGTTTTGTTTATAAGAGATTTTTTTTCACAAACGAAAATAGACCAGAAATTCAGATTTTTGAGTGACGGATTTTTTATCACCGGACTACTGTTAATACTGTTTTCTGCACTTTTGTTCGTTAGCGATCAAGGAGCCTTTGACGGTATAGGTTGGGCGCTAAAAAGTGCTTTAAGGGTAATTTTTCCGATGGTCGGAGTAACAAAGCCTGAAACTTATAAAGAGTATAGAGAAAGAAAGCATTCTAAATCGAGAGTTAAAGGATATTCCTGCGTGTTTTTTACCGGTTTGGCTTGTATATTGATAAATATTATATTTGTTATTTTATTTAACGTAGTTTCGTAAGATACTGTTACGCCGTTGCATTTTGCAACGGCGTTTAAATTTAAAGCAAAAGGCTAAAACACTTGTAAATTTGTTAAAAATAAGTTATAATAATATAACTAAACGTTAGGAAGATATTTATGGACGGATTTGAAAAGACAAGTATAACTGATATTGATTTTTCCGAGCTTGAAAACGTAAAAAGGATGCCTATGGTTGCCCTACGCGGTAAGGTCGTTTTGCCAAACGTCTTTACCTCGTTTGACGTGGGCAGAATTAAATCTTTAAATGCTGTTAACTCAGCTATTGACAGTAAGGAATCGCTTATTTTTGTCGCTGCGCAAAAGGATGCAAGAATAGAAAACCCTTCTGCAAGTGACGTGTGCCACATTGGCGTAGTTTGTCGTATAAAGCATATTTCCCGCATGCCGGGAGATAATTTAAGGGTTAACGTAGATGCTCTTTATACTGCAGAAATTGTCATTGAAGCAAACGATAGCGATAAGTTTTTCAGCGTGGGAATAAGAGAGATATATCCCGACTACGGCGATGAAACCGAAACTGAAGCTTATTACAGATTTGTAAAAAACGAGCTTAGAGCATACGTTTCGCACGACGGTGTTAAGATTAATAAAGACGTATTTAACAATATTTTAGCTGTAGAAAAGGCTCATGAGTTTGTCAATTCTGCAACGTATAATATGCACTTCAAGGAATCTGAAAAGCAAATTATATTAGAGCTTGCAAGCGTAAAGGATAAGCTTTACAAATTTTATCAATTACTTGTCAAGGAATTGGAAATTGCAAAGGCTCAGCACGATATATCTGAAAGGGTTAAAGCAAGTGTTGAAAAAAATCAACGTGAGTTTTATCTTCGTGAACAGTTAAAGGCAATACACGCCGAGCTTGGCGATAATGAAAACGAGAAGGAAGAGCTTGAAAACCGCATAAAAGAGAAAAAGATGCCTAAAGAAATTGAAGAGAAGGCATTAAAAGAGCTGTTCAGAATGGGTAAAATGAACCCATCTTCTCCCGATTACATGGTATTAAACACTTATTTGGATTGGCTTTTGGACCTTCCTTTCTCTGAAATCAGCGAGGATAGAGCTGACTTGAACGAGGCAATCCGTATTTTAGACGAGGATCACTACGGTCTTGAAAAGGTCAAGCAGAGAATTGTTGAATATCTTGCAGTTTTAAAGCTTACAGGCAAGGTAGGTGGCTCAATTTTATGCCTTTACGGTCCTCCGGGCGTTGGTAAAACTTCAATTGCCAAGTCTGTTGCACGTTCACTTGGAAGAAAGTTCGTTCGTATGAGCCTTGGCGGTGTAAAGGATGAGGCTGAAATACGCGGTCATAGAAAAACCTACGTTGGTGCAATCCCGGGTAGAATTATCTACGCTATGAAAGAAGCTGGTACTGTTAATCCTGTTATTCTTTTAGATGAGATTGATAAGCTTTCAAGCGATTTGAGAGGAGATCCTGCAAGTGCGCTTTTAGAGGTTTTAGACCCTGAGCAAAACGTTACCTTCCGCGACAGATATTTAGAAATCCCATACGATTTGTCAAAGGTTTTATTTATTACTACCGCAAACTCACTTTCAACTATTCCGGCTCCACTCCTTGACAGGATGGAAATCATAGAGCTTAACGGATACACAAGAAATGAAAAATATGAGATTGCAAAAAGATATTTAATAAATAAGTCTGCTGAGAAAAACGGTCTTAACTCAGGTAAGATAGAGATTAAAGATAATGCTATTTATCGACTTATAGACGGATATACGCGTGAAGCGGGCGTAAGAACGTTAGAAAGAGAAATCGGTAGCTTGTGCAGAAAGGTTGCAACGAGCTTCGCCGGCGGAAAGAGAAAGCGTAAGTACGTCGTTGGCGAAAAAGAGGTCGAAGAGCTTTTAGGTGGAGAGAAGTATTCGTATACAGACGAGCTCAGAGAAGACGAGGTTGGAGCATGTACAGGTCTTGCATGGACTGCAGTAGGTGGTACAACGCTTACTATAGAGGTTGCTCTTTTAAAGGGTAAGGGAGAAATTTTTCTTACCGGTAAGCTTGGCGACGTAATGAAGGAGAGTGCAAAGATTGCCCATTCTTTTGTTAAGATCAACGCAGAAAAGCTTGGTGTGAATTTAGAAAAATTTACAAATTACGACGTTCATATTCATATTCCCGAGGGGGCAACACCAAAGGACGGACCGAGTGCAGGTATAACAATGGTTACTGCAATTACGTCCGCATTTACGGATATCAAGGTCAGAGGCGACGTGGCAATGACCGGTGAGGTTACCTTAAGAGGTAAGGTTTTACCTATAGGAGGACTTAAAGAAAAGTCGCTTGCTGCATACAGATTAGGAATAAGAACTGTAATAATACCTAAAAAGAACACTAAAGACCTTGAAGATATTCCCGAAAATATCAGAAAAGAAATGAAGTTTATACCCGTTGATACAGTCAACGAGGTTCTTAAAAACGCGTTGGTTAACCGTTAACATTACTTGGAGGTGAGCATATTGATTATTAAAAATGCAACTTTTATTACGTCTGCCGCATCGCCGTCGCAGTTTATAAAAAGCGAAAAGCCCATCATTGCTGTGGTGGGTAAGTCAAACGTTGGTAAAAGCTCGCTTATAAATATGCTTGCCAACCAAAAAAAGCTCGCAAAAACGTCGGACACTCCGGGCAGAACAAGGCTTGTCAATTATTTTGATTTCGGTGAATTTATATTGGCAGATTTACCCGGATACGGCTTTGCAAAGGTATCTAAGGTTGAAAAGGAAAAATGGGGCAGAGTAATGCAACAGTTTTTCGAGAACAGACAAAACGTGCAATACGTTTTCTCTCTTTTAGATATTCGGCATCCGCCTACTGCAGACGACGTTACAATGGTCAATTTCTTACACTCAAGTGCAATAGATTTTGCGTTTATTGCAACCAAGGCAGACAAGCTTTCGAGAATGCAAATTAAGAACAATATTAAAGAAATTGCCAAACGGTTTGCTGTACCCGATAGCTATATAATAGCCACATCTTCTGTGACAAGGCAGGGTAAAGAAGAGCTTTTAGAAAAGATTGAAAAAATAATTTTTAATATTAAAAATTACGGTAATTACGTTGATAATGAAGAAGAATAAGAATTATTCTTGACAAATTCAAATCTCTGTGCTACAATATTGCAAAGGAGATTGAAAATGACTAAGCAACGCAAATTAATCAAAGACATAGTTTATGCTTCTTACAAGCATCCCACTGCTGAGGAAATTTTTGAATCAGCAAAAAAGAAAATGCCAAGCATTGCCGTCGGTACAGTATATCGCAATCTTACTTTACTTGTGGAAAGCGGTGAGGTCAGAAAAATCGACGTGCCAAATGCGCCGTCAAAATACGATAGACCTCAAATCCCACACGAGCATTTGATCTGTAAAAATTGCGGTGCCGTGGCAGACGTTGATTTAGTTGGCTTGTTAGACGTTTTAAAGCAAAAAACGTGTGAAGAGGTGATTGAATACAAGCTCACTATGTATTACGTATGCCCAAAATGTAAAAATTTTTAAAAACAGCTATTAAACAGTTGCCAAACTAAAGTAAATAGTGTATCATATACAGGTAAAATTTAAAATTTCGGATAGAGGCGCAGGTCTTATCAGTAGTTTACTCTTTAACTGCTCAAACAGTGGGTAAGCAAAAGGAAGATTTGCCGAAACTGTAAGTGATTTGAGGCACGAAACGGTTGGGCGTTAAGAGAATATCTTAACGACTGTCGCTTGAAAAAGCGGAGCGCTATTGTAATATTTTGTTAAGCTATGCTTGCAATATTGCCGTGTGCTCTATTGCAAGCTTTTTATTTGCAATAAAGCCTTGCGTTTTACAAATTTAATCCGAAAAAGGAGTAAAAAATGAAAAAAATTTTATCACTTGTTTTAGCCCTTTGCTTTATGTTATCCGGTGCAATAATGCTTACCTCTTGCGGTAAGAAAAATGAAGACTCGGATGCAAATGACAACAGACCTGTTCTCAGAGTCGGTATGGAATGCGGTTATCAACCGTTTAACTGGACTCAGTTGGACAGCTCAAACGGAGCAGTTGCTATCAAAGAGAAGAAGAACGAGTATGCAAACGGATACGACGTTAAAATTGCAAAGAAGATTGCCGATGCTCTTGACATGAAACTCGAAATTTATAAGTATGAATGGGATAACCTTATTCCTGCGGTAGAATCAGGTAAGCTGGACCTTATTATTGCAGGTATGAGCCCAACTGCAGAAAGAGCAAATAAAGTAGACTTTTCTCACGCTTATTACGAATCTAACCTTGTAATCGTTGTCAGAAAGGACGGAGCTTTTGCAAACGCAACCTCTATTGCGGATTTTGCGGGTGCAAAAATCGTTGCTCAGGCAGCAACCTTCCATGATACTGTTGTAGATCAAATCAGCGGTGTACTTCATCAAACTCCGATGGAAGACTTCCCAACCATGATTACTGCGCTTAATATGAAGACGGTAGACGGCTATATTGCCGAAGAACCGGGTGCTATTGCAGACTGTAACGCAAACTCTCAATTCAAATATATAAGCTTAGTAAACAATGAAAACGGCTTTACAATTACTGATCTTACTAACGTAACATTAGCTGTCGGTATGAAAAAGGGCTCTGCTTTATTAGACCGCATAAATGCAGCAATTGATGCAATAACCGTTCAAGAAAGAGCAGCTCTTATGAATGAAGCTATTAATCAAGCCAAGGAATTAGGTCTTTAAGAGGTATCATGTCTTTTTTTGAAATTATAATAAAGATTATAAAAAAATATTACCTCATAATACTTGAGGGTGTTGGAAACACCATGCTCATTGCCCTTATATCGACGGTTTTAGGTCTTTTGATTGGTATATTGGTAGGTGTGGTTAAAACAATTCCACCGTCAAAAAACATTGTTGTAAGATGGGTGCAAAAGATTGTAAACGGCATTTTGTCTGCGTATATCGAGGTGTTCAGAGGAACGCCAATGATGGTACAGGCAATGGTAATTTATTGGGGTTATGCCTTTTTAAGCGGCGGAGAAACCTTACCTCTTTTCGGTTCGGCGATTTTCATCGTTTCAATAAATACCGGCGCATATATCGCTGAAATTGTAAGAGGCGGTATCATATCAATTGATAAAGGTCAGTTTGAGGGTGCAAGGGCAATTGGAATGAATCACTTTCAGTTGATGCTTCACGTAGTTATTCCTCAGGTTTTAAGAAACATCTTGCCTTCTGTTAGTAATGAGTTTGTTATCAATATAAAGGATACGTCTGTTTTAAACGTAATAGGCGTTGTAGAGCTTTTTTATCAGGCGACTATTATTGCAAAAAACACGTATGAAATATTTGCAACTTACGCAATAGTTTGCGTAGTATATTTTATTCTCACCTTTGCGGTTACAAGAGTGCTTTTACTTATTGAAAGGTTGCTTGAAGGAAAAGAAAATTACGATATGGAATGTGTAACGGAGGCTTAGAAATGTCAGATTTTATTTTTGAAGTTAAAAATTTGAATAAGACCTTTGGTATGCACACTGTTTTAAAGGATATTAACTTTAACGTTAGCAAAGGAGAGGTTGTTTCCATAATAGGCTCGTCCGGCTCGGGTAAAAGCACCATGCTCAGATGCTTGAACCTTTTAGAGGAGCCGTCGGGTGGAGATATTTTATATAACGGTGAAAGTATTTTAAGCAAGGGCTTTAACACAAATACCTATAGAGCAAGAGTAGGGATGGTTTTTCAGCACTTTAACCTTTTTAACAATATGAATGTGTTAAAAAACTGCGTGATCGGTCAAACAAGAGTGTTAAAAAGAAGTAAAGAGGAAGCTGAAAAAACTGCCAGATTTTATCTTGAAAAGGTAGGAATGCTCGAATACGTAAACGCAAGGCCAAAACAGCTTTCAGGCGGTCAAAAGCAAAGAGTTGCCATTGCAAGAGCACTCGCAATGAGTCCCGACGTATTGCTTTTTGACGAGCCAACCTCGGCATTAGACCCCGAAATGGTTGGCGAGGTTTTGGAAGTAATGAAGGATTTGGCAAGCTCCGGTCTTACGATGTTGGTCGTAACGCACGAAATGGGCTTTGCTAAAAACGTTTCTACAAGGGTTGTATTTATGGACGGCGGTGTAATTGCCGAGGACGGTACTCCCGATGACGTATTTAATAATCCCGAAAACGAAAGGACAAGGGAATTCCTGTCTAAAACACTTTAAAATAACAGGTTGGATATGCATATGCGCAAATTTTAAGCGATACGTGTATTTCCAACCTTTTTGCTTTTAAAAGAGGTTGATTTTTATTTTATACTGTGATAAAATAAAGAGCGTTAATATTGTCTGCTGTTATATGGCAAAGACTGATAATAAGGATGATTTATGGATATTTACGAGAGTTACAGATCGCTTGGCATAAGTAAAGAGGTTTATGACTTTGGCGAAGAGATTTTAAAAGAGCTTAAAGAAAGGTTTGATAAAATAGACAGCGTTGCAGAATACAATCAATGCAAGGTTTTAAATGCAATGCGAAAAAACAGGGTAGACGCTAACTGCTTTTCTGCATCTACCGGCTACGGCTATAACGACGTTGGCAGGGATAAGATAGAGCAAGTCTACGCTGATACCTTTCATACTGAGGCTGCGCTTGTACGTCCTCAAATCGTATGTGGCACTCACGCCCTGACCGTTGCCCTTTCTGCAAATTTATTGCCGGGTGACGAGCTTTTATCCCCCGTAGGAAGACCTTACGATACCTTAGAAGAGGTTATCGGTATAAGAGAGTCTGTTTGCTCGCTTAAGGAATACGGTGTGTCATACCGCCAGGTAGACCTTTTAGAGGACGGTACGTTTGACTATGAAAACATAAAAAAGGCTATAAATAAAAAAACAGCGTTGGTTACTATACAAAGAAGTAAGGGCTATCAGACAAGACCTACCTTTTCCGTAAAGCAAATTGCCGAGCTAATTAAATTTATAAAAGAGGTTAAACCCGGCTTGAAGGTAATGGTTGATAACTGCTACGGAGAGTTTGTAGATGTCGTAGAGCCGTCTGATTTCGGAGCTGATATGATAGTCGGCTCACTCATAAAAAATCCCGGCGGCGGTTTAGCCCCTATCGGTGGATATATTTGCGGTACTAAAGAATGCGTCGACAGATGCGCATATAGGCTTTCGGCTCCGGGCCTCGGTCAGGAGGTTGGCGCAAGCCTTGGCGTAATGCAAAGCTTTTATCAAGGCTTTTTCCTTGCTCCTACCGTAGTTGCCGGCGCGCTTAAAGGCGCTATTTTCGCCGCTAAAATATACGAAAGGTTAGGCTTTAAAGTTATTCCAAGCGGTGACGAAGAAAGACACGATATAATTCAAGCAGTTGAGCTTAAAAGCCCGGAGGGTATGATTGCCTTTTGCAAGGGTATTCAGTACGCAGCACCGGTTGACAGCTACGTAACGCCAATACCGTGGGCGATGCCGGGTTACGAAAACGAGGTAATTATGGCAGCGGGCGCATTTGTGCAGGGCTCTTCTATTGAGCTTTCAGCCGACGGACCTATCAGAGAGCCGTATGCCGTATATTTTCAGGGTGGACTTACTTGGTATCATGCAAAAATAGGCATTTTAAATTCCCTACAGGAAATGATAAAGGCAGGGCTTATTAATTTATAATAAAAACTTGTAAAAAATTGTCTTTTATATTGACAATAATTTATTGGTGTGATATAATAAATTTATTAAGATAATAAGGAGATTATTATGAAACATATTAAAACTGTAACGACTCGTAACTTATGTGAAAGCGCAAAAAACGGTGGATGTGGCGAATGCCAGACTTCTTGCCAATCTGCATGCAAGACTAGCTGCGGTATTGCTAACCAAAAGTGCGAGAACACTAAGGAAAGTAAGTAATTAAAAAATAAAATACCGCCTTAAAGGGCGGTATTTTTTATGGAGATAAACATGATTCATCAATATAAACTCGGTGGATATAACATCGTTTTAGACGTTTGCTCGGGTAGCGTGCACGTGGTTGACGACGTTGCCTACGACGTAATTGCCGTTTTTGAAGATAAAAACCGTGAAGGTCAGGTTGATAAAATAGCAGAAAAATACTCATGTCAAGGAGTTACCAGGGGTGACGTTTTAGAGTGCTTTGCTCAGGTTGAGGAGTTAAAAAACGCTAATCAGCTTTTCGTAGAGGACTTGTTTGAGCCTATGGCGGGCGCGCTTAAGGAAAAGACCTCGGGCGTTATCAAGGCTCTTTGTCTTCACGTTGCGCATACCTGTAACTTAAATTGCTCCTACTGCTTTGCAAGTCAAGGTAAATACCACGGCGAAAGAGCGGTTATGAGCTATGAGGTGGGTAAACGAGCCCTTGACTTTTTAATTGAAAATTCCGGCACGAGAAGAAATCTTGAGGTTGACTTCTTCGGTGGTGAGCCACTTATGAACTTTGACGTTGTAAAACGTTTGGTTGCCTACGCAAGAGGTATTGAAAAGGAGAAGAATAAAAATTTCAGATTTACTCTCACGACAAACGGCGTTTTAGTTGATGACGACGTTATTGAATTTGCAAATAAGGAAATGAGCAATGTCGTTTTATCATTAGACGGCAGAAAAGAGGTGCACGATAAATTCCGTGTAGATTATTCGGGTAAGGGCAGTTGGGAGAATATCGTTCCAAAGTTCCAAAAATTCGTTAAAGAGAGGGGAAATAAGGACTATTATATGAGAGGGACGTTCACCCATCATAACCCTGATTTTTTAGAAGATATAAAAACCATGCTGGATCTTGGCTTTACCGAGCTTAGCATGGAGCCTGTTGTTTGCCCCTCGGGTGACCCGTCTGAGCTTACAAACGAGGATTTGCCGATTGTTTTAAAACAATATGAGGACCTTGCAAGCCTTATGATAGAGCGGGACAGGCAAGGCAAGCCGTTTACATTCTATCACTATATGATTGATTTAAAGGGCGGTCCGTGTATTTATAAGCGTATTTCGGGCTGTGGCTCGGGTACGGAATATATGGCTGTAACCCCATGGGGCGATTTATATCCCTGCCATCAATTTGTTGGCGAAGAATTGTTTAAGCTTGGCGACGTATGGCAAGGCGTAACAAATAAGGATGCTCAAAACGAGTTTGCGTCCTGCAACGTCTATGCAAGAGAGGAATGTAAGGACTGTTGGGCAAAATTATATTGCTCGGGTGGATGTGCTGCAAACGCATATCACGCAACGGGCAGTGTAAGGGGCGTTTATAAATACGGATGCGAGCTTTTCAAAAAGCGTATGGAATGTGCCATTATGGTTGCTTGCAGTAGGCTTGAAGATGAAGAGTAATAGTTTGACGCCCATATTTGACTTTTTGAAAGGCTATGCAAAAGGGGACAGCTTGAGATTTCATATGCCGGGTCATAAGGGTATAGGCGTGCTTGGTGTGGAAGAGCTTGATTTAACCGAAATAAACGGCGCAGACAGCTTATATCTTGCAAACGGAATTATTGCCAAAAGCGAGGAAAACGCATCAGAAATTTTCGGTTGTAAAACCTATTACTCAACCGAGGGCTCCTCACTTGCCATCAGGGCGATGCTATATATGACCTTGATGTATGCAAAAAAGCATGGAAAAGAGCCTTTGATTTTAGCTGGAAGAAATGCCCACAAAAGCTTTTTATCAGCAGTTGCTCTTTTAGATTTTGAAGTTGAGTGGCTGTATCCCGCAAGCTGTCAAACCTATCTTTCTTGTCTGATTACCGCAAAAGAGGTTGAAGACCGTTTGAAAAATGCAAGCAATTTACCCGTTGCGGTTTATTTGACAACCCCCGATTATTTAGGTAATATTATTGACGTGCAAGCTATATCAAGAGTGTGTAAAAAGTACGGAGTTTTGCTTTTGATTGACAATGCTCACGGCGCATATTTAAAGTTTTTATCTCCGTCGTCCTTCCCTGTTGAATTGGGTGCGGACGCCTGCTGTTCGTCAGCACATAAAACCTTGCCCGTTTTAACGGGTGGGGCGTATTTGCACCTTTCAAAAGAGTTTGAAAATTCTTGTCAGGCATGTGCAAAAACGGCACTTTCGCTCTTTGGCTCTACAAGTCCGTCGTATCTTATTTTAGCATCACTGGACGCCTTTAACAAAGAGGCAAAAACAGGATATAAAAGCCAAATTAATGAGTTTATACCTTTCGTAGAAGATGCAAAAATCGCCCTTTTAGCAAAGGGATTTACCTTAATTGGCAACGAGCCGATGAAAATTGTGATAAGAACTAAGCCATACGGCTACACGGGCGTTGAAATAGCCGAAATTTTGCAAAATAAAAATATCGTTGCGGAGTTTTGCGATAATGATTATATCGTTTTTATGCTCACGCCATATAACGGTAAAGACGGTGTGGAAAGGCTTGTTAAAGCAATGCTTGAAATATCGCGCAGAACACCAATTTCAATAGAGCCTCCAAGTCTTTTCAGACCGAAGAGGGCTGTTGATATAAAAACAGCCGTAACCTCTTTGCAAGAGGTTGTGAAAACCGAGGATGCTTTAGGTAGAATTTTAGGGTTTGAAAATCTGTTTTGCCCACCTGCAATACCAATTGTATGCAGCGGTGAGATAATAGATGAAAATGCAATTGACGTGTTAAAATATTACGGAATTGAAAGATGTACCGTATTAATAAAATAAATTAAATCCACTACAAAATGAAGTGAACCCAAAAGTTAGACGCTTTTGGAGGTGCATATCAAAAGTAGTGGATTTTCTTATATGATTTTCATTTCGTATTCGTTTGTTTTTTGCTTTGTAACAAAGTTGTAAACGTCGTTTGCAAACACGTCCTTCTCAAAGCAAGCCTTTGCAATTCCCACAAGCCTATCAGCATCGCTTTTTCTTGTTATTACCGGTGTTTCGGTGAGCTTTGATAGCTCGGATAAAAGGTTTGTTTTATCTTTTCTTATTGCCAACACCTTCAGATAAAGCTCACTTGCAAGGCACTTTCTTATAAAGCTCTCTTCAATTGACAGCATTACAGAGAGAAGTATTCTTGAAAGCCTTGAAGCAGTGTATCTTTTAGTATTTAATTTGTCCTTTAGCTCTTGCAGACTTTCACTCGTTTTGCAAAGAGCCTTAATTCTGTTTTCAAGCCCCTCGGTACAATCGATAACGTTTTTTAAATCCTGCTTTTCTGCCCGTAATACACTGTAAAATATCAGGTCGTCACAATTTGGGATTGCTTTCGGCAAATCGTTATAGACGTACTCGGGCATTGCGGATTTCGTCTTTTTTGTCCTGTCCTCGGCTATTGCTTTTCTTATCGCACTTGCAGAGGATAAGTCCTTGTACAATTCGGTGTCGTTATATCCTCCCCCCTCTCTGATAATCGGATATATATCCAGCTTGCTTTTAGAGGAAAGGATAGCCTTCGTGTATTCTATACCTAAAATGTTATTAGGGCTTTTTAAAAGCTCGCAGTCAAGATTTTCAATATCCATTTTAGAAAGAGCGCTTACCTTTGCTCTGATGGATGTTACGCCTGTTTTTAACTCTTCCTTATAAAGCCTTTTAAATTCCTTACTCTCGCTTATCAGCTCTTTTGCCGTGGTGCAAAGAGATTCTTTTGTTCCGCTTTCTGTTCCAAAGCATAAAACGTGCTCTCCCTCAACCGTGCTTAAGATATTAACTGCGCCCCTTGCAAATATTTCTGCATTTCCCGTTGCAAAAACAGTCGGCAATTCAAACACGATATCAGCCCCTGCCTTAATTGCGTGAGTTGCCCTGGTGTATTTGTCTAAAAGGGCAATTTCACCGCGCTGAGTAAAGCTACCGCTCATAATAATGGCCAAGCAGTCGGGTTTAATCTCCTGCTTGATTTTATTTATATGAAGTAAATGTCCGTTATGAAAAGGATTGTATTCACAAACAGCAAAACAAATTTTCAAATCAATCTCCTGTCAGCGCATTTAATATAAAATGCCGTTAATTTAATAATTAAATTAAAAGTTTTTATTTGTTAGCCAAAGCCTTGATATTTATAAAAAATTAGTGTATAATAATGGTTGACCAATAATTATATTTTATACTAACGGCAAAAAATATTCAAGCAAATTGATTAGTTTTCCGTTAAAAGGAGCGTTATGTCAAAAGTTTTAGACGATATCAAGAAAAGAGCCTCCGTTTTAGGCAAAAACATCGTTCTTCCGGAGGGCGAGGATAAAAGAGTAGTAGAGGCTGCTGCAGTATCAGTAAAAGAGGGTGTTGCAAAAATAACCCTTCTTGGTAATCCGGATGAGATCAAGGCTGCAAATCCTAACGTTGACCTTTCGGGCGTAACTATTATCGACCCACTTACTTATCACAAGACTGAAGAATATGCAAATCTTCTTTTCGAGCTCAGAAAGGCTAAGGGTATGACCATTGAGCTTGCAAGAGAAACACTTAAAAAGGACTATACGATGTACGGCGCGCTTATGCTTAAGGTAGGCGACGTAGACGGTATGGTTTCGGGCGCTTGCCACTCAACCGCAAACACACTCAGGCCCGGTCTTCAGGTTATAAAGACTGCAAAGGGTACTCCAATCGTATCTGCATACTTTTTAATGATTGCTCCCGATTGCGGAAATAAATACTGTCCTGAAGGTTGCTTTATTTATGCAGACTCAGGTCTTATTCAAAATCCGTCAAGTGAAGAGCTTGCATATATTGCTCAGTCATCAGCTCAAAGTGCTAAGGCTATTGCCGGCTTAGAGCCGAGAATTGCTTTTCTTTCACATTCAACTAAGGGCTCTGCAAAGCACGCAGACGTTGACAAAGTTACCGCTGCCGTTGCTAAGTTCCATGAGATTGCTCCCGACTATTTAGCAGACGGCGAGCTTCAGTTCGATGCTGCTATCGTACCCGAGGTAGGCGCAAGCAAGGCGCCCGGTTCACCCGTAGCGGGCAGAGCAAACGTATTAATATTCCCCGACCTTGACGCTGGTAATACAAACTATAAAAATACGGAAAGACTCGGTGGATTCCAGGCTGTTGGACCTCTTTGCCAAGGCTTGGCAAAGCCAATTAACGACCTTTCAAGAGGTTGTCATATGGAAGACATAGTTGCAGCAGTTGCAATTACAGCACTTCAAACTCAAATTATTTAAGGAGTAAAGATAAATGAAGATTCTCGTTATTAACGCAGGCAGTTCATCACTTAAGTATCAGCTTATCGATATGGAAACTGAGGTTGCAATCGCAAAGGGCGGTTGTGAAAGGATTGGCTTAGACGGATCATTCTGCAAGCATAAGGCAAACGGAAAGGAAGCTACTATTCAGTCTGCAATGCCTACTCATAAAGAGGCTATTCAGGTTGTATTAAACGCTCTCGTTGATAAGGAGCACGGTGCAATTTCCTCTATGGAAGAAATTGATGCTGTAGGACACAGAATAGTTCATAGCGGTGAGGAGTTTAACGATTCGGTTTTATTGACGGACGATACTATGGCTACAATAGAGAGCCTTTCTGAGTTGGCTCCCCTTCATCAGCCTGCAAATATTATCGGTGTTAAGGCTTGTCAGGCAATTATGCCTAACGTGCCTATGGTAGGCGTTTTTGACACGGCTTTCCATTCCTCTATGCCTGAAAAAGCATATATTTACGGTATTCCTTACGATGCTTATAAGGATTATAAAATAAGAAGATACGGCTTCCACGGTACAAGTCACAGATTTGTTTCTGCAGAGGCTGCAAAGTATCTTGGCAGAGAAGGCGATAACGATTTCAAGGTTATAACCTTGCACCTCGGTAACGGATCGTCTATTTCCGCAGTTAAGGGCGGTAAGAGCATTGATACTTCAATGAGCTTTACACCACTTGGCGGTGTTCCAATGGGTACGAGATCGGGCGATTTAGACCCTGCAATCGTTGAGTTTATTGCAAACAAGTACAATATGACTTTGGCAGAAACAATCAATTATCTCAATAAAAAGTCAGGCGTAAGCGGTCTTTCGGGCGTTTCATCAGACTTCAGAGATTTGAGAAATGCTGCTGCTGAGGGCAATCACAGAGCTCAGCTTGCACTTGACGTATTCACGTACAGCTGCAGAAAGTATCTCGGTGGATATGCTGCAGCATTAGGCGGCGTTGACTGTGTAGTATTTACTGCAGGCATCGGCGAGCACGACGGCGGTGTAAGAATGTCAATCATTGAAGACCTTGAGTATATGGGCATCGTAGTTGATAAGACTAAAAACGATAACCTTGCTGACGGCATTTGCGAAATCAGCGCAGAGGGTAGCAGAGTTAAGGTTCTCGTTATTCCTACCAACGAAGAGCTTGTTATTGCAAGAGATACTCAAAGACTTGCAAAATAATCTTGTTTTTTAGCGTTTATTATGCTAAAAAAATTGACAATAAGGCAAAAATATAATATAATAGTTTGGCTAATATGGTTATCGACGTAAGAAAACTGAAATATAGTGGAAAGGACGAATGTGCTTTTCACTTTGAATACGAGGCTGACGGCTCGGCTATAACATTACCTGACGCTGAGTTTTGTGGCAAAGTAACCGTAAACGGAAGGCTTATTTTAGACGGTAAGTCGGTTTTTGTCGACGGTGAGATAGACTATAGCTTGTCTACGCTTTGCTCGCGTTGTTTAACGGGCGTTATTTTCCATAACGTAGTTGAGTTTGATGAGGAGTATTCAGAGGTTGAAAGCGGTGAAGACGTTTACAAATTCAAAAAAGGGCTTGTAGACCTTACAGAGATGGTAAATGAAAAGCTGATACTTTCAATGCCGTATTCAGTTTATTGCAAAGAAGACTGTAAAGGGCTTTGCCCCGAATGCGGTGCAAATTTAAACCAAACAAAATGTGAACATATAAAGTAAGAGAGGTATACGAAAATGGCAGTTCCTAAGCATAAAACTTCCAAGCAGAGATCAAACACAAGATTTTCTAACAATTCTAAGGCAAAAATGCCCACTTTGGTTAAATGTCCTCAGTGTCATGAATATACTCAGCCTCATACCGTTTGTGCAAAATGCGGTTATTATGACGGTAAGCTCGTTGTTGACCACAGCAAGGCAGAAGCAAGCGCTGAATAATTTAGAATTTTAATAAAAGGCGGATAGCAGAGCTATTCGCCTTATTGTCGTTTTATAAGTTATATAAAAAGATAGAAACATACAAATATCATAGTCCAAAACGCGTATAATAACGGTGAGAAATGTTGCACGTAGATAAAAAAGCAACCTTCGGCAGAGTATTATTGTTGATTGTTACCATAGTATGGGGTAGTTCGTTCGTAGTGTTAAAAGACACGCTATCAAAACTTGGTAACGGTAATTTCACCTTTTTTATTTTGGCCCTGAGATTTACAATCTCCGGCATAATACTCTCCGCTATTTGCTATAAAAAGTTAATATCGATAAAGAAAAAG
>JAFVQT010000040.1 GCA_017504655.1 Clostridia bacterium
GATCTCATGGAACATAAAGGTTTGGCTGTCGATAAGCCCTTCGTTTTTGTTTATGATGGAGAGTTTAAGTCCTTCATACTGTCCTGAAACTCTTGCTGTCACAAACTCTATCTTGGCGCGAAGGTCATCGCTGATCTTACTGACCATCGCCTTGCCTGCGAATACTGTTTCTGCCGAGAGAACCTCGGAATCTCCGAACATTCTCTTGAGCTGTCTTTCATAAAAGTTCGTCATTCTTAACCTCCGAATCTCATCCCAGGGAGTTGCGAGAGGTATTCGTCGAATTCATCCTCGGTGTGAAGGAAGTAATCGTCGCCGCTATGCCAATAGGAGACATAGAGGTCGCCCTCGTCGATAGGGATTTCACGCTGCTCGAAGCCCTCGCCGAGACCGTCGCTGTTCTGACCGCTGATTGCATCTCGGAGGCGTTCCGTTTCATCGGGCGTGAGGGATTCGGTGAGGTAACAATCGATCTTGCCATAAAGAGTACCTCGGTGTTCCTCAACACCCCATTCTGCGAACACGAGCTTATCCTTGATACCTGCGTGGTCGCCGACATATTCAGCCATGTTGATCTCGGTTGCCTGTTCCTTTGCAATAGCTTCCTCAATGGCATCGGCGTTGCTGTTGATCATATAGGCATCGGTTTCGTAGTAGTCGCCGTCGTGATCGGAGAGATTGCCGGTCAACGGGCAGAAGAAGGATATCTTCGTGCCTGCAAGGGATTTCATCATCTCCTTGATATCAGCGTACATTTCTTCGGTGCCGCTATACTGCTCGTTCACAAGGTTTGCTTCGAGATCATCGCGCAGTTCTTCACGCACACCTGATACCGACTCGTCTGTGACTCTCACATCGTAAAGACTGTCCGAGTCGGGAAGGATACGGATGAGTCCGTTGCCGATATCGCTGTCTGCGCGAAGTCGGATTGGAGCATCCTCGGCTCTCATGTCTTTTACCTTCAGAGAAAAGATGGAGTTGATGAGTCCGTATTCCTTGGCTCTGTCAAAAAACTGATTGAATTCGGTTGCCACATCGTAGGTTTCGGTTTCCTGTGTGGAAGGGTTCTTGATAGATAATTTAAGCATTTTTGTTCTCCTTTTTATTTAAATTGAATTGCTCCGAGTCCGTATCGACGAATTGCCATGGCATTGCATATTACACCGAACAGCATGGGCGAAATAAGCTCGGTGTCGGAAAGGTCAGAGATGGTGAGGTGCTTCGTGCCGATAGCAAGATCTTTGGCACAGCAGAAAAGTGTATAGCTTGCTTCGCTGCTGTTTCGAAGGGTTATTTGTTTGAGATCAATTCCATTCTTTCTGATATGCCGTCTTGCGACCGACCACAGTTTGCCGTCTGCTGTTAAAAGATAAAGTGCAGACATAAGGGCTTTGTCATTTCGATTCAATCCTTGTACCGCTTCGGTAAATACAACTTGGTGTCTTTCGTTTTTGAATTCCATATACATAATCTCCGTTTCGTAAATATATTCTTTGAGTCTGCTTTTGAAAGCAGGGTGTGTAATCGCAAGCATCGTTTCCTGTAAGACTTCGCCCAATGGAACTTCTCCGGCTCTAATTCTTTGCTCGATGCAGGGAGGTGCAGTCTTGCTGTTGCGTTTCTTTTTTCTTCTGTAAGTACATTCACGACAGAAGCAATTCTCGGCAGAATACTCCTTTTCTTCATAGATATAGATGCCGTGACCTCTCGGTTTGAAGTTGGGTATTTGACTCATCAGCTTCTCAATCTGACGGTCGTGTGGGTTGTCTGCAAATAGCATTTTTCATCTCCTTTTTGTTGAAATAAAAAAAGCCGATATCTTTTTACGGATACCGGCTTGGCAATAAAAAAGGCACATAGACTTTTCTTTCTATGTGCCGTGTGGTTATTCGATTGTTAGGGCGTTAGAGTTCAAATCCTTGAAGTGTTGAAAAATACCTTGATTATATCTGCGGATTTGAACATTGAAATTACGCCCTATAAAAGCGAAAAAGTCCTTGAAATTCAAGGACTTTTCGAGGCTATATCTTTTTCGTAGCCTTTTTATGGCTGGGGATGAGGGATTTGAACCCCCGGATGACGGAGTCAGAGTCCGTAGCCTTACCGCTTGGCGAATCCCCAAAATTTAAGCCGTTTGCAATTTTCTCGCTCACAGCTTATTCATTATACTACAATTCCGCTTTTTTTTGCAAGTATTTTAAAGCTGTTTCTTTTAAAATGTCAAATTTTTTTACACCTTCAAAAAAACATAAGTACAGGGCAGTTGTATCGTATCTCGCATCGTGACCTCCTACGTCGCCAGCGCTAAATAGCTCGATGCTTTTGCGAGTAATATCATATGGGTAAACATCTAAAAATTCACACATTTCATTGAGCTTTGGATATTTGTATCCTCTGTGATTAGCTCTTTCCATCTTCATGATAGGGGTAAATGCCTTCATAGTGTCAAAGCTTTCGTTATATCTGAAAATTCTGTCTTGATAGTTAAACTCGGCAATTAAAAACCCTATATCAAATTTTACGTTATGAGCTACTATTAAGTCGGCAGACAAAAAATCGTCGTAAATTTCGTCTATATCGCAAGAAAATGTCTTGCCACCCGAAAGCTCTTGTATTTTTTCAACGGTAAAGCCGTGGACTTTAGATGCAGACGGCTCTATGTAAGAAACAGCAAAAAAGAAATTTTTACTAACCGTTGTCTGACCGTTTGTCATTATGTACGAGAGTTGAATTATTCTGCCGGGATAAAGACCGGTTGTTTCGGTGTCAAAAAATAAAATCATAAAAATATTTTATCATAAATTAGTAAAATTTTCAAATAAAAAACGCTCAATCTAATGATAAGACGAGCGTTTTTATAAAAATTTTTAATTGGTTTTTGCAACTATCTTTTCAAGTTGGCTTATAGTTTTTGTCGTTGAAAGAAGTACTGTTACAACAAGGGCAATTATCATATCCGGGCCGACGTAAGATATCTGATAGATAAACGAGTATACAAACATGCTGCTGTGAGGAATACTCGTTTCAACTATACCACCGCCAAAATAGATAAAGCCTGAAATAAGGTGGGCAGTAAATCTGCATAAATAAGTTAATAATACACCAACCGTAAGTGCAGGAAGCTCTTTATTAAACAGCTTTCTTGCAACACCCATCATCGCAACAGAAGCAAAGGCAATTGGGTAGTCGAGTAAAAAGGTGGTTGCATTATATAGCCAAGCAGACTCTATAAACTGCAAAAGACCGTGTATAAGCCCAACTAAAAGCCCACTGACTGTGCCAAAAAAGTATGCATAAAGCATAATCGGCACTAAGCTTGCAACTGTTATAGACCCACTTGGTATAAACTTAAATTTTACAAAGCTCAGAGCAAACGACGAGGCAAGGCAAATGCCTGCAAACGCCATTTTTTTTGTATTGAATCCCTCATTCTTATTTTTAATACAAATTAAAAACAGTATGCCGACTAAAACTATAATCGTGCCAACAGAGATCCAAGCGGCGAGAGGCTCATCCTTAAAAAAGCCTGCAACGTCAGTGAAGAGGTTTAACAAATTATACATTTTTCTCCTTCATTTCGCCTTGGAAAAAATTTGCCCTTCCTAACTTTTTTGCGTTTTAAGTCAAAATTTGTCAATGCGCGCTTTTGTCAATATTCGACATATAGAGGGGGTTTTATCTTGCTCAGTCAAGCTTTAACAGATTAAAGCAATATAAAAAACTCCCACGCAAAATGCATAGGAGTAACTGCCAATTATTTCATCTTCTTCCCAGTCAAGCATTATCTTGTCAGGTTCAAAGGGTATAATCTCAGCTCAAGCCGTTAGGCTTAAAAGCACCCCTAGGCGAAATTGTAAAATTATTATAGCCCAACTTTTTTATATAGTCAAGCAAATTAAAATAATTTACTGTTTAAAATTTGTATATATGCTCAATCTTGCATAAATCCTTGCAAAAAATCTTACTCTCGTTTATAATACTATTTATGAAAACATTTTATTCAAGCGGAAAAAAGCTTTCCGAAGAGATAACCGAATATTTTAAAGGCTCAGTTTCTTACTCGCTTGCCAACAAGCTCATACGAAAAAAGGACGTAAAGGTAAACGGGATAAGGGTAAAAGAGGATGTAAAAACCTTGGCAGGCGACAAAATTGAGGTTTATTATGACGGAGAGGACAGTCGCGCCAATACCGTAATATATAAAGATGACAACGTTTTAGTCGTGTATAAGCCAAGCGGTATTACGTCTGAGGATTTTTATTCCTTACTTTGCAAAAAGCACGGAGAGGTTGGGTTTATACACAGGCTTGACCAAAACACAGACGGCGTTATGATCTTTTCTCTAAATCAATATGCCGAAAAAGAACTGCTTAATGGCTTTAAACGCAGAACGTTTGATAAATATTATTTAGCAGAGGTTGTAGGTACGCCCGAAAAACCGAGCGCAGAGCTTACGGCGTATCTGGTGAAGGACTCGGAAAAATCAGAGGTAAAAGTTTTTGACAGGCAGGTTGAAAAAAGTGAAAAAATAGTGACCTCATACACGGTTTTAAGGTCGAGTGGCGAAACATCGCTTTTAGAGGTAAAGCTTATTACCGGTAAAACACACCAGATAAGGGCTCACTTAGCTCACGTCGGGCATTTTATAGTTGGTGACGGAAAGTATGGCTATGAGTCGGTTAACCGCAAATTCAAGGCTAAAAAGCAACGCCTTACAGCATACAAATTGATTTTGGCGTTTGATAGGGGCAGTGCAATGGAATATCTCAACGGCAAGGAATTTACATGCAAAGCAAGCTGGCTGAAAATATAACTAAATTATTTAACTATTCTATGGATAAGAAAAGCCCACCATATTTCGCTTTTTGCGAAGTATAGTGGGCTACACTTTTGTTATTGCTTAAAATCCCTATGTCTATTACAGTTTCCCTGCGGGCTATTTAATTGCAATTAATTAAAGTTGTTTTCAAACTCGATTACAGCGTAATAGGTCGTATCTTCTTTTTCAAAACGGCTATTGATTTCTTCAGTCACTTGCTCTTTTAGGTCTTGCTCATCAAATGGTAAAACCACGTCGAATATAACGTTTGTGAAGGTGGGACCCTTTACTATTCTAAGGTCGTGAATGCTTGCGTTTTTGCTGACCTTATTAACAGCCTCGTTTACAATCGACGTGAGTCTTACTGTTTCGGGATCGGTAACGTTTATTGGGTCTAAGTGGCACACAAGGTTTACGTTCAGCCGTTTTATGCAATCTCTTTCGATGGTGTCTGCAAGCTCGTGTGATATCATAACGTCTACGGAGGAGTCGACCTCAATGTGTACCGTTGCAAAAAACTGCGTTGGGCCGTAGCAGTGAACAATCAGCTCGTGTATGTCTAAAATACCGTCGTAGCCCTTTATTAAATCTTCGATTTTTTGTGTCAGCTCACCACTTGGAAGCTCGCCTATAAGTGGATTAACTGTTTCTTTAATAAGCTTTATTGCGGAGTAGAGAACAAGCAGTGATGCCAATATTCCAACGTATCCGTCTAAAGGAATTGGATATATCATGCCCAAAACTGCGCATATTAAAATTGCCGTGGTAGAGATGGCATCGTTTCTGTTGTCGGTGCTCATTGCCTTTATCGTGTCGGAATCTACGTCCTTTGCAAGCCCCCTGAAAATAAGGGACAGGGTAATTTTTACAATTATTGATACGCCTAATATTATGCAGGTTACGACCGAAAAGCTTGTCGGGGTATGGTTAAAAATCTTTTCAAGGGCAGAGCGTCCCGTTTCAAATCCGATAAAAAATATTACGCATGCAATAAGCAGTGTTGTGACGTATTCAAATCTTGCGTGCCCAAAGGGATGCTCCTTGTCTGCGGATTTGCCCGAAATTTTAAAGCCTACCATTGTTATTATAGAGGTCATAAAATCAGTCAGGTTGTTTATTGCGTCCGCAATAACGGCAATACTGCCTGCCAGAATGCCTGCAACAAGCTTTAATGCAAATAAGACAGAATTACCTACGATGCCCAAAACTCCGGATGCGGTGCCGTAGGCTGTTCTTACCCTTGGGTTGGTTACGTCTTTATAATTTTTAATAAACAGTTTTTTAAATAGTGTCGTCATAGTTAAAATTTATGCGTGCGCATATGCGCACGCATTTTTTTTCAATCTCCTTAACGTCTTTTAAGTAAATAGCGTTTTTCAAAATAGAGTGATGTAACACAAACGGACAGGGCGCAGAGTATTACTGCAACAGCCTTTAAGATTTCGGCTCTGCTGTCTGATACCAGACAGTCGCTGTTTATATATCCGATTCCCTCACCGTAAATAATTGTGAGTCTTGCACCCTTTTCAAGCACGGTAACCCTCGTTTTCTTTTGTATTACGCCGATTTGGTTTCCGTCCTTGTCATATACGGTAACACCGCCCTTTTTAAACACGTAAACGTCGTCAACGCCTGAATTTCCGTCCTCGCTTATTATTGACTCAACAAAGAACGTGTCGGGCGCATAGCCATAACTTACGCCGTCAGTAACTACATAGTAGTTAATGCCGTTGAATGTGATAGCTCCGACTATTTCTACGGTGTCGTATTTATTGATTGCTGTAGCAGTTTTAAAGTGCTCCTCGAGCACCGGGATAGAGTAGATGTTAAAGTCAACCACGGCAAATTTAGATAAGCATTCAGCGCCTACAGAGCGTTTATTTATAACGTCTGAATTTCTTGCAACGGCTGAAACACCGTCTTTAATTAAAAGTGAATATTTATCGTTTAACTCAATTACCGCGTAGTCTGTCTGACTGTCAATTACCTCACCGTAGTCGATAAATTTAAAATATTCTCCGTCTAAAATTTCAAGGTCGATTTCAAAAAGCTTTGCGCCGTCTTTTACGTTTGCGAATTGCTGTACACTGCTGTAAGCCGTTGAAAAATCACTTGGTATTCCAATCGTATGCGGGGTGGATATGTTTAAATCCGTTACGTCGGACGAGTTTAATATAAGCCCCTCAAAAATAAAGTATGCCGTTTGCGAGTTGCAAGATAAGCACATTGATTTTGCCGGGTTTATAGAGCCTAAATTAGATGAGGTTTCAAGCTGTTTAGAAGCAATTTCTCCGTTTGATATAACATCGATATAATTGTCCTCGTACAAGGCGTACAGCTTTCCGTCAAAGTCTGCCTGAAGGTTTAAAATATTGTTGTCTATAGATTTGCTCGCAATAAATTCTACGTCATTTCCGTCAAACGAATAGAATTCATAGCAGTTTACGTTTTTAGTGCAGTAGTAAACAGTTCCGAAAACGTCAGCAGTAACCTCAATGGCAGAGCCCGTGGCTGTTTCATCGGATAAAATCTTGTTAAAGCGGTGAGTATCTTCAGTTAAATCAAGCTCGTAAACAACAGGGTGAGATTCGTTTGATATGGTTTCTGTCGTAATAACATAAAAAGCATTTTCCGAATAAGCAATATCAACTACGTTATCAAACCTGGTCGGAGCCTCTTCAATAAGGTCGAAAATAAGCTCGTCATCCTCGCTTTGCGTTATATGGGCAAGGTGAATATCTCCACCGGAATAATAACAAACGTAGCCGTTTCCCGCCGAAAACTCATCGATTTGTGAAACACTCAGATTAATTCTGTTATACGTTCTTTGGTCAGTTTCAACGTCGTTTATTACAACTATTCTACCGCTGTCTAAGGCGTAAATCCTGTCCTTATCAACAACTATGTCCTTAACCTTATCCGAAAGCCTGTTTATTGCGGTTGAGTTGGTCGTGATTGCAAAGTCTGTAAACTCGTTGCTGTTTGCAAGGTCTATTTCCTGCACGGCTTTAATACTGCTGTCTACTATCCAAAGCTTATCGCCTATAAGACATATTCCCTTTGGGGTATATATACTGCCCAAATCGGAGTCATCTTCAATATCCTCAACGCCAACGACCTCGTAAGGCGTTTTTTCTTGCGCTTGCATGTTTACTCCGTAAACACCTGTTGGACAAGAGTAGTAAACAGTCGAGCCGTCTTCAGTACAGATAAGAGATTCAACGTTAGAAGCGTCAACTATGGGAGTATCTGCATTTTCCCAACTGAAAATACCGTCTTGACCTATTTTTGAGCAATACACGGTTCCGTCGACTGTAAGCAGAAGCATTGCTGAGTTTTGGAAGTGTATTGAGCTTTCCGTGCTATCGTCAACTGCAAAACCGCCCGAAAGATCGGTAACTATTGTATATTTTTTTATGTAGTCACTTGTGTGAATCACTATTTGGTTGCCGTTTACGCTAAAAGACGTGTTGCTGTAAATATTAGTGTTAACGGGGGTTGCCGACCATCCGTCCTCTTCAAATCCGCTTATGTCAATGTAATGGATAAAGGAATCATACAAAAACAGCAAGAAATTTTCGTATCGCTGAATAGCCTTTACTGAAACGTTGCCAAGCGCAAGCGGTACCGAAGAAAACTTTTCGTTTTTATAAATTACTATTGCATCGCGGTGAGATATCGCAACGAAATCCTCGTTTTCATCCTTATATCTGCAAATTGCATACGGATTGTCAAGCTTATAATACTGGAGATAGCTCGTTGGTAAAAATATGCCTGTTTCCACTTTGTCGCCGTTTGACTGCTCGGCAAAAGCCTCCACTCTGTTAAACAGTGGAAGTGAAGCTACGAGCATTATAAGCGATAATAAAATCAAGCAAGCTTTTCTCACGGAACACTCTCCTTATAATAAGTTTCTCTTATTATAACATACATTTCTGCAAAAATACAACTTATTTGACAAATTAATACAAAAAAGTTTTAAGCCTGCCGTTAAAACAAGGCAGGCATTTGTCATATATAAAAAGCTATCATAAAAGCGAACATTTGTTCGCAATAAAACGAACGGAAAAAAACGAAAAAAATTTTTTGTCCGGAAGAGATTGATTTTTGCAGAAGTCGGGCTTAGACTAAGGGCGTCTTTGGCAACCGACGTTTGCTTTAACGTAAACTCAAGACGGATTTTCGGTATAAAGGAGGTGTAAGGTATGTATGCTTACGAAAAAGCTATTTTAAAAACGTACAGACAAACGGAGGCTTTTATAAAGAGCACCGAAAAGGCAATTCTAAGAGGGGCTTACGCGAGCTTTAGTCAGCGTGGGTCTGCACTGAGGATAGCAGAGGAACTGCTGGAGCTGAAATTTCAGAAGGCAGAGCTTGAAGCGTTGAAGGATGCAATCGATCAATCACTTTCAGAAATGAAGCCGTGCCACGCATACGTTTTAGGGGTTAAATACGGGGCGGGAAGCTTAGGGGTAGGGCAGACCTTAGAAAAAACTGACGGATATTACAAAAAAACAGCATATGCGTTAGGTAAATTTGTTTTCAGCATGAAGAAGAAGGGGTACTCAAATTCGGCTTATCAAGCACTTTGTGATAAATATCACTACATAAAAAACGCATATGAGGGATTTGTCAGGTTTGAAGAAGGGTTAAAAAAGAGCGGAAATCTCTTAGTAGGGAAAAACAGTTTGAAGCAAAAGAAAATTTCCTTCCCTGCAAAACAGGCACAGGAGTAGCGTTTTTCTACTCGTCGTAAAAGCCGTCTGTCAGCGCTTGGTCTTTAGAAACGGATGGCGAAGGCTTAAAAAGCAGATAAACGACACTTATCGCAATTACCGAAACGGCAATGATTATAACGAGCTGTAAGCTGTTTCCAAGCCCGTTTTTAACTGCTGACGACTGCTCCATAGCAGATTGGCTTTCTAAACTTTCCTCAATCGGCTCAATCGGTAAGGTGGGAGGAGTGAAATCGTATACCGCAGACGAGGGCAGATAGCCCACGTATTTATCCCCAGAGGCTGTGGTTACATATCCGTATATATATGTTTCTCCGTTATGTTTTCTCGTCAAGCCGTAGTAGTCAACAGTGCTGTTTTGAGTTACCGTTTCGGAAATAGTCATGTCAATATCTTTAAAAAGCATGCAGTTTTGATTTACGGTAAGCACAAGATTTGGGAAAAGCGTGTTTGGCGTTTGGTCAACGATATTCAAATGCTCGGTCGAAATATACCCCTTTGCCGAGGGCCTTGACGGATTATCGCTCTTATATTCTACCTTTGCAGAGGAATGACCTACAGAAATCACCTTTACGTAGTAGCCTACGGGCAAAACAAACCACTCCATAGTAAGTGATGAGTCTATGTACAGTATAACCCCGTCTGTCATAACGCGCGAATACTTTATTCCGTCAGCCTTGGCTGATGCTTTTGGGTAAAAGGATGCTGTAACAATAAGTAAGGATAAAATTAATTTTCTCATAGTAAAAAAAATTATAGACTTGCAGGGCGGGGTAAATAAAGAAGTTTAAGTAGAAAAAGGAGAGTGTTTGTCGATTATGACTCAAAAGGAATGCTTAGAGGCTCTTCTAAAGATAGAAGCCGAGCAAAAAAGGCGGAGGGAAAGACCGATAAATAAGTATAATACGGGTGCCGTAATACATCACAAGCAATTGGCCTTTCATAAGTGCCAAAAGCGAAACAGATGGGTTTTTGGCGGTAACCGTAGTGGAAAAACCGAGTGTGGGGCAGTTGAAAGCATTTATATCGCAAGGGGCATACATCCGTTCAGACAGAACAAAAAGGATGTTTTCGGTTGGGTCGTATCTCTTTCTAAAGAGGTGCAAAGAGACGTTGCTCAAAGCAAAATATTAAAATATCTCCCCAAAGAGTGGATATCCGAAATTATCATGAGCGCGGGCAGAAAGGACTCGCCCGAAAGTGGAATTATAGATCAGATAAAAATAAAAAACGTTTTTGGCGGAATTTCGACTATCGGGTTTAAAAGCTGTGATCAGGGCAGAGAAAAATTTCAGGGTAGCTCTCTCGATTTTGTGTGGTTTGACGAAGAACCGCCCGAGGACGTTTACAGGGAATGTAAAATGAGGGTTATAGATAAGCAAGGTGATATTTTCGGTACGATGACTCCGCTTAAGGGGCTTACCTTTGTATATGACGAAATTTTCTTAAACAGGTCAAACTCCCAAGACGTTTGGTATGAATTTATGGAGTGGGCGGACAACCCGTATCTTGCCAATGATGAAATAGAGGGGCTTACCCAAACTCTATCCGAAAAAGAGCTTGATGCGCGAAGATTTGGTCGTTTTTCTGATGAATCGGGGCTGGTTTATACTGAATTTGACGAAAACGTGCACGTGATAGACCCATTTGAAGTTCCTTTTGATTGGCAGAGCACTATATCTATAGACCCCGGATTAAACAATCCGTTAGCGTGTCACTGGTATGCAGTCGATTACGACGGAAACGTCTACGTGGTTGCCGAGCATTACACTGCAAAAAAGGATGTTGCTTGGCATAGCAAAAAAATAAAGGAAATCAGCGATCAAATCGGTTGGAGAAGAGATTCCGGCGGAAGGCTTACTGCAATTATAGATTCCGCTGCAAATCAAAAGACTCTTGCAAGTGTGAAAAGCGTTACCGAGCTTTTTTACGACCACGGTATTTTAGCAAATCCAAACGTAAATAAAGACGTTTTTTCGGGCATAGCAAGGG
The DNA here is from genome assembly GCA_017504655.1 of Clostridia bacterium. GTDB lineage: Bacteria > Bacillota > Clostridia > Christensenellales > Borkfalkiaceae > UBA10281. The sequence continues at coordinate 11,548 of JAFVQT010000040.1, forward strand.
TCAAGGAATATTTTAAGGACAACAGAATTTTTATCTTTAAGGGCTGTGTAAACTTAATACGCGAAATTAAATCGTACAGATGGGGTAAGGGAGATTTGCCAATAAAAAGAGACGACCATTGCGTGGACGAGTTGAGGTACTTTATAATGACCAGACCTCAGGGCTTAAAGCCGAAGGAAAGGCTTTCGGAGATTGCCAAGGATAAGCAAAGATTAGCTAAAAGGCTCAGGAGGTCAAACAGACAAAATCTAAGATAAAATCTTCGGTTTTGAAAAAAGAAAATGTGAATTCAAATACTAAAAAGAAAATTACCCAAGCGCTCGTAAAAAAGGCAATCGGCTTTGATACAGTAGAAACCGTAGAGGAATTTTCGGAGACTGACGGAGAGATTAGGCTTTTAAAGCGCAAGGTTACGACAAAAAGCGTTCCGCCGGACGTTTCCGCCGTAAAGCTTTTGATGGAGATGCAGTCGGACGAAAGGGATATTGCCGATTTAACTGACGACGAGCTTGAAAAAGAAAGGGTAAGACTTATGAAATTATTGGAGGAGAAAAAGAAATGAATATCGAAAAGTGTTCGATAGTAATCAAATGTGACGTTGACGGATGCCACAACAAGGCTGATAGGGGTATTGTTTTCGACGGCGTAAGACCGCAGTATTTTTTGTGTGATAAATGCTTGAAAAAGCTGTACGAAACACTTAAAAAACAATTTGAAGGGGAGGATGAAAATGCCAAGGGAAGTAAAAAATGAAAATCAGGCCTTTTACGAGGACGTGGTAAGAGACGTTACCGAGGATTTTTCCAGACGGCAGATGGAGAGGGCTCAAATTGAAAAGCAGTGGGAGTTAAATCTTAACTATCTTTCAGGCAACCAATACTGTGAAATTGCATCAAACGGCGAGGTCGAGGAAACTGAAAAATATTACTTTTGGCAAAGCCGTAACGCATACAATCACATCGCGCCCGTGGTAGATATACGTATTTCAAAGCTCACTCGCAACTGCCCTGTATTTAGCGTCAGAGCACAGGGTGAGGAGGAATCGGACGTCAAGTCCGCAAAATTGGCTTCAGCACTGCTAAAGTCTGCCTATAGTCGCGTTAATGCAAACGATATTATAGCAAAAGCAACCATGTGGAGCGAGGTTTGCGGAACTTCCTTTTACCACGTCGGGTGGAATGGGGACGGTGGAAAATATTTGGGAGCATACGAAAAAGTCCCCGTATACGAGGGGGATATACTGCTTGAGGCTGTTTCTCCGTTTGAGATTTTCCCCGATTCGCTTTGCGCTGAAAACATTTCACAGTGCGCAAGCGTGATAAGGGCGAGAGCGGTAAGGATTGAAGAGATTGAGGGTCGGTACGGTGTCAGCTTAGAGGGTGGTGACGTAAGTGTATTTTCGCTTAAAATGATAAACAGCGCGTTTGGTGAAAATGCAGGCGTTCTGCACGGCGGTGTCGTTTTGATTGAGAGATTCGAGAGACCTAACGTTGAATATCCAAACGGCAGATATATAGCCGTTGCAGGAAATAAGATTTTAAGCTATGGGGAGCTACCGTATATAAACGGTGTTGAGGGCAGAAGGGATATTCCCTTTATTCAACAAAATTCAATCGATAAGGCGGGTAGCTTTTTCGGTTCGTCAATAATAGAGAGATTAATTCCCGTGCAAAGGGCGTATAACGCTGTAAAAAACCGCAAGCAAGAGTTTTTAAACAGACTTACTATGGGTGTCGTATCCGTTGAGGACGGCTCCGTCGACGTTGACGATTTGGCAGAGGACGGGCTTTCGCCGGGCAAGATTTTGGTATACAGACAGGGTACAAGACCGCCGTCGCTTATAGGGCTTGGAAACATTCCGTCAGAGCTTATCTACGAGGAGGAAAGACTTTTAAACGAGTTTATCTTAATAAGCGGTGTAAGTGAGTTTTCACGTACGTCAAACGTAGATTCAAACATTTCCTCGGGTGTTGCGCTTCAGCTTCTTATTGAGCAGGAGGAGGCAAGAATGAACGCGACCGGAGAAAATCTGAAGCGTGCGGTTAAGGAAATCGGTAAGCATATGATAAGGGTATTCAAGCAGTTTGCAACAGAAACAAGACTGCTTAGAGTTGCAGGCGAATCGGGCAAGGTTGAGCTTTATTATTTCAGCTCGTCGGACCTTTCTTCAGACGACGTTGAACTTGATACCGAAAACGGCTTAGCCTACACTCCTGCGCAAAAGAAAAATGCAGTTTACGAGCTTATAGGCGCAGGTATTTTAAATGACGACAGTGGAAAGATGACTAAGAGGACAAAGGCAAAGCTACTTGAAATCTTAGGCTTCGGCTCTATCGATAACGCCTTGGACTTAGAGGGGCTACACGTAGGAAAGGCAGAAACGGAGAACGTTTCGGGCTTTGAGGAGGATATTGAGGTTGACGAGTATGACGATCACGAAATACACGTTCAGGAGCACACCAGATATCTTCTTTCAGTAGAGAGTGAAGGGGTCAGAAAAGACCCCGTAAAAAAACAAAGAGCACTCACTCACGTAAGAGCGCATAAGATTGCTCTTGCTGAGCAAGAGGGCTAACAGGAGGGTGAAATGGAGAAATCAAGCGAGGAATTTGCAATGGAGGCATCGCACACTGCAGAGGCAGACGTAAACACAGGCGAAAGGGCTATAAAATCAAATCCGTACGGCAAATTCAAGGATGCTGAGTCACTTCTAAAAGCTTACGAGAGCTTGGAGTCTGAGTTTACAAGGCGCAGTCAAAGACTAAAAGCAATCGAAGGGGAGCTTAAAAGCCGTTCCCACGAGGAAAAAACGGTTGAAAAAGCAGAGGGAAGCAAGGCGACGGAAGAGGGGGATTTCATAGGGCGCTATCCCAATTCCTCAAGGTATGCCAATGAGATTGAAGGCGAGGTTAACGGCACCTCGCTCAGCAGAGAGCAAGCCTACATCAAAATTTTGGAGAGAAAGCTCGGCGAGGTGGAAAACAATCCGTTAAAAGCAAACGGGTCAGACCCGTCCTTTAACAAGGAATTTTCTGCAAACGTAATAAAGGAGTATCTCAAAAAAGTAATGAAGGATAAGCCAAAAACAAAAGTGTTTAGCGGAGTTTCGCTTAGTGTACCGCCGCTAAAACCAACGACTGTAGCCGAGGCGTCGGCTATGGCAAAGAATTATATAAAAAGACAAGGAGAATAAAATTATATGGTAACAATGACAAGCGCAGACAAGGCGTTAAAATCACTTTATTTAGGAGCTGTATCAGAACAGCTCAACACAGAGGTAAACCCACTTCTTACCGCAATTAAGCAAACCACTACAGACGTTTGGGGCAAGGAGGTAAGAAGGGTTGTAAAATACGGTATTAACGGAGGTATCGGCGCAGGCGACGAGGACAGCGATCTTCCTTCTGCAGGCGGTAATAACTACGAGCAAATCGTATCAACCTTAAAAAACCTTTACGGAACAATTGAAATTTCAGATAAGGCAATCAGAGCATCGCAAAACGATGCGGGCGCGTTTGTAAATCTTTTAAACGCAGAGATGGAAGGACTTATCAAGGCGTCTACATTTAACTTCGGCAGAATGTTATACGGCGACGGCACGGGTCAGCTCAGCTCAATTACTGCGGTAAGCGGTAACACCGTAACCGTAAAAAGCGTTAAAAACTTTGCTGTCGGCATGAGGGTGGAAATACATACCCAAGCAGGCGCGTTATCCTCTGCGGGTATAAGAAAAGTCGTTGCGGTAGACGTAGCCAAAAAGACTGTGACGCTTGACGGAAACCCCTTGACGTCCGACCAGGCAAGTGCAAATTACACGATTGCGCTTCAAGGCTCGTACGGAAAAGAAATAACAGGTCTTGGAGCAATCTTTTCAGACTCTTCAACCCTTTACGGCTTAAACAGAGCTACTAACGATTGGTTAGTTCCATACAAGATTACAAATGCCGGAGAAATCAGCGAAACTATGATTCAGAAGGCTATCGACTACTTAGACGACGTTCACGGTAGCAAGGTAAACTTTATCGTTTGCTCGTCAGGGGTTAAAAGAGCCTTCCAAAAGCACCTTTCGTCATATAAGAGAAATCTTGACGTTATGGAGTTAAAGGGTGGATGTAAGGCACTTTCGTACAACGGAATTCCTATCGTTTCCGACAGATTTTGTCCCGACGGAACAATGTACCTTTTAAACACCGACGACTTTGCCCTTCATCAGCTTTGCGACTGGAAGTGGCTTGAGGGAGAGGACGGAAAGGTTCTCCGTCAAACTGCGGGAAAACCGACTTATACGGCAACCTTGGTAAAGTATGCCGACCTTGTTTGCACCAGACCATGCGGTCAGGCAATGATTTCGGGTATTACCGAGGAATAATAAATAAATTCGGAGGCGGTGGGGTTTTCCACCGCCTTCTTTGGAGGGTGATATGAGGGTTAGAGAAATTTTAGCGGAAGTTGCGCACATTGCAGAAAATAAAGACATGAAGGATAAAATATTGCTAAAGCAAGAGAGTAGTATAGAAGAGGTTGCGGAAAAGCTTGAGGTATTATTGAGCTGTTATAACTCAGTTATGAAAAGCATCGCTCTCAATTACGACGAGATAGTAAAAACAGCAATAGTTTACGGCAAAAATGCTAACGTAAATGCGGTAGCAGACGTTTTTTTAAAGCTCGTTTCTGTAACTGATTTAGACGGTAACCCCATAAGCTATGAAGTAATTGGCAATCAGATTTTCGTAAACGAAGAGAGGTTTGAGTATACCTATCGCTGTATTCCCCTTGAGCAGGGCATAGACGATATAGCGATTTGCACGAGGAGAGTCATAAGCGAGCACGCTTATATTTGCGGTACGCTTGCGGAGTATTTTTTAAGGCAAAACCGCATAGAAGAGGCTCAGAACTGGGAAAACCGCTTCAGGCAAGCGGTAGAGGTAAAGACAGATTTTAAAAAGAGAAATCTAAAGGCAGGTAAGAAATGGGGGTTATAAGGCGGATAAAATTCAAAAAACCAAAGCGCGCCAAGGTTGAGCTGGGAAGATTTTACGGCTTAGACCATAGAGTTGACGGCGACGTATCGGGCTATAACAGAGCTGACGTTTGCTACAATTTCAGCTGTAAGGACGGAACTCTAAGACCGTCGTTTGGCTTAAAAAACGTAAGAGACCTCTACACGATAGCTAATTATGACATAGTAGAGAGTGTGTATTATTTCAGGCATAACGACTATGCAAACGGTGTAAACGACGACAGAATTATCTCATATTGCAGGTCGGGCAATATGTATACGGTTTCTGCAAGCGGAGGACAGTTTGTAAAAATCCCGGGATTGCACTTTTCATCAAAGCCAAAGGGAGTTTGCTATAACTATAACAGTAAGGACGTAATAATATTTTCAGCCGAGAACGAGGGTATAAAGATTTACGACGGACAAAGCGTTACAGTCGTGCCCGACGCACCGTCTGTTACAAGCATGTGCGTGCATGCGGAAAGACTGTTTATAACGAGCGGTGGAGTAGACGGTGCACTTTGGTTTTCAGACGACTTTGATCCGACCAACTGGAACGTTTCCTTAACAGAGGCAGGCTTTATAGATATGAGTGACGACAGAGGAGAAATGCTTGAGGCAGTTGCCTTTGGCGGTAATGTTTACGTATTTAGAAGCTACGGTGTGTCAAAAATAACCGCTTATGGCGACCAAACGGAATTTTCCGTTTCGCATCTGCTTGTTTCTTGCGGAAAAATCTATAAAAACACAGTAATTGTATGTGGCGACTGCATACTGTTTTTTGCAACCGACGGCATGTACAGATTCGACGGGTATAACGCAGTCAGAATTTCCGACCCGTGGTTTGACGTCGTAAGCGCAGACCAGGATTTTACTAAAGGCGTGTATTATAACGGCTATGCGTATTACATTATCAGCGTAATGCTTGACGGAAAGCTGAGAAGAGGTGTTATATGCGTTTCGCCCGACGGCAAGGACTATAACTTTTCGTTTGTAGCAACAATTTTAGACATCTCGGTAATGAACGGAGAGGGTATGTACAAGCTGTTTGCTGTAGAAAATATGAAGCTGAATATTTTTGAGGTAGTAAACGGCGCCGGGTGGGACGGAGATGATATTTATATGGAATGGCGTAGCAAAGAAACGGATTTTGGCATAAAGGGCAGGGAAAAACGCCTCGAAAAGGTAAGGTTTTACTCGAGCGCGCCACTTACCTTCAGCGTTGTGGCAGACGGTGTTAAAAGCTCTTACGAGGTAGTGCCAAAAAACGGAGTGTGCGAGGTTAACGTCAGAAAAAAGGGCGATAGATTTGCAATATATTTTTACGTGGCGGGGGTGAACGTTGAAATTTCGGCTGTAGAGCTTGAATTTCAGTATTACACATGAGCGATTTAGATATAAAAAAATTAAACGGTTTAACCGATGAGCACGAACGGAGAATAAAAAATCTTGAGGCAAGCAAGGTAAATAAGGATTTAATTGTAACGGTTGAGCAATCGGAAGAGAGCTTGCTGTTTGACCAAAAAAACAATTCAAAAATCTTTAAATTTACGTCAAACGACGATTCGTACGTCATAGTAAAGCTACGTGTTACGTCAAACGCTACCTTCGATGTAAATCAAGAAATTTATTTGAACGGCAAATTGCAAATAGCAAATCTTATAAATTTTCCCTTTGAGTGTGAAATACCTTTAAAGCCAAGGGTGGGCGAAAATCAAATAAAGATAGTACTAAACAGTAACAGTACGACTAAATTTAAGCTGGATATGTACCTTTCGGTTAAAGGAAATATCGTTCAAAGTGAAAAAGCCTATGAGCTTGGCGCGTCTATGGATGAGTACGTTTATTTAAAGACGGGTGACACCGTAAAAGGCATAAATACCGACACTATGGAAACTGTAGTGTGCTATTCGGGCAAGCAGGCTGTAGCCTCTTGCTTTTTAACAGGCAACTACTTTGCGTATTTACATAAGGAGGACGGCGTAGCTAAGCTTGAACGGCATATAAAGGGGTCAAGCGACTCCTATAAAACCGTTGAGGGCTTAGAATCCAATTATACAGATTGCAGTATAGAAATAAACAACGGCTATACGTATATCTATATGCTAAGGGGAGAAATCGCCTACCTTTACGGTTATTTATCAAGCACCTCGAGCTTTTTGCAAAAGCTCCCATTCAGGGCAAGCAGAATTTTCGTTTTTGCGGGGGCTACCGGCAGATATCTTTACTATACCGATTTGAGAGGAAATTGCACCGTTATTAAACACTATTCATATACCAATTTTCGTTTAGAAAAGACAATTTCGCTCGGCAAACTGAAAAACGCAAGGCTAAGCGAAGAAAACGGAAAGCTGGTAGTTTTATATAAGCAGGGCTTAGTCGTTGTTAAAAAGCCTGTGTTTGAAAACGCAGAGCCCACCGTAGTGGGTATTGGCGACGAGGCAGTTATTACAAAAAACGGCGTAACCGTAATACGCCAAAGCAGTAAATTAATTAAATTATAAGGAGAAATTTTATGGCAAAATTTAAATTCACAAAAAAGCAGTTTGAAGAGGCAAGCGCAGACAAGCAGCAGGAGGGCACGGCAGAGGAAGAAAGCGAGGAAAAGAAAAAGCTTAAGGAAAAATTGGGTGAAATTGACAGCGAATATAAAAGCGCTCCTAACCGCACCTATAACGGAATAGCCGTTCCCAACGTGGAGGAAAAAACGTACGAAATGCCCAGCGATGAGCAGGTGGCTAAAAAGGCAGATGAAGAAATTTCACCGCTTTACGATGCAAAAATTCAGTCGCTTAATTCTGAAAGTGAGTTTCAAAGAGAAAGCGTTGAAAACGAAAAGGACGAGCTTTATCAAAGAGCGGAGCAATCGTTAAAGGAGCTTAAAAAAACCTATGATAAAGCAAGAGAAAACACCTCTGACGAGGCTATAAAAAGAGGTCTTGCAAGATCGTCTATTATACTCAATCAGCTCAAAGACCTCGAAAACAGCGAAATAAACGCTACGGGCGGTATTTTATCTCAAAGAGATAAGGACTTGAGCGCGCTTTCTAAAAAAATTGACGAAATAAAGCTCAAGCTTTTAAACGATACTAACGTTTTAAACGAAGAGAGAGCAAAGGAAATCAATGAGAGATTAGAGGAGCTTTTAGAAAAGTACAGAGCAGAGGAAAAAGAGGTTATAGAGTATAACAATAAGCTTAAGGCACAAAAGGCAGAAACACTTGCAAAGCTCAAGTCGGCGGGCATTATCGCTAACGAAACCAACTCGGAGGAGTACGCAAATATGATAGCTAAAAAGACAAAAGCTCTTTACAGCTATTATTTTGCCTTTGGCAAAAACGCGCTTGACGAAATCAAAAAGGACAGGCAGTTTATTATAGAAAACGTCGGCGAAAAGGGCTATGACAGCTTAGTTCGTTATTACGAATAAAGCCCACATCGGTTATATGCTGAATAACCAAGCAAAAAGAGGGGTGGAACCGTTCCACCCCAAAAAACAGTTTAAAGCTAAAAAAAATTGGAATTGTAAAACGTAATTCCGTGACCTTTGTTATTTAAAAACAGCCCGAGGATATGCGTGTTATCCTTAACGGAGAACACGCATAACTAAGTTTGCCCTTGCGGGCAAGTGAAGTTATCTTCGATAGTGAAGTTCACTTCGTGAGTGAAGTTTCGCTTGACGGCGAAGTTCATGGGCAAACTTAACTTCACTTGTGCATAGCACAAACTTCACTGCGTAGCAACTTCACTTTCGCGATAGCGAAAACTTCACTCACAGAAAAAGAGATAACATTTCGGCTACTAACCGATTTGTTATCTCTTTCTGTCGTTATTTGGGTTTGGGCTTAGCCCATTTGCGTTTGGCCCGACAAACGCGATGCTCGCACTTAGCGACTTTTTTTAAATTTTCCGCTATGAGTATCACCCATATTCCACGGGCTGTTTGAATTATAGGTCGAATTTGCTGTTGACCGACTCGGCAATTTTATCCAATCTTCCGTCGCTGCTATAGCTGTAAATTCTATTGCCTGCAATTATAACGTGGTCATAAAGTATAACGCCGTTAAGCGCAAACATCAGATACATTTTCTCAGTAGCAGAATCGTCCTTTTTAGACGGCTCTGCATTGCCGGACGGATGATTGTGAGCAACGACTACCGCATAGGGCTTAACGCTTGCAAAGGAACGCGAAAATTCACTTAAAAGAAAGTTTATTTCATCAACCCTATCCGACGTATAAGAAACCTTTGCAATAACCCTTTCAGTCTTAGAAAGGAAAAATGCGTAAAAGACCTCCTTGTCGTAATTTGCGAAGAATTTAATAAGATATTTTTTAACGTTCTCTAAATTAAAAAGCTTTAAGCCGTCTTGAATTTCTTCCTCTGACGTAAGCTCGAGAATTTTGCCAAGCGTAGAGATATAAGCCGCCGTGCTTTGACCCATGCCTTCAACAGCTAAAAGCTCGTTTGTATCTGCGTTGAAAACTGCCGTTAAAGACCCGAATTTATCTATCAAAAGATGTGCGAGTGGGTTTACGTTTTTTCGGGGTATGGCATAAAAGAGCAGTAATTCTAAAATTTCGTGTTTATTCAGCGAGCTTGGGTTAGCTAAAAATTTATCTCTCAGTCTTTGTCTATGGTGTTCGTGGACGTTTTCTTTTGTTTTTTCCGCCATTTATTGCTCCTTAGTTACAATTATAGTTAAATGATAAGAATTTTCTGATTAAAAGTCAATTGATTTGCATATGTTTGCGCTAAAACGTTAAATATCGTTAAGAGAGATTTTATTTTGCTTGACAACAAAGTGCAAAATAAATATAATGAATATATTTATTAATATCGAGGTGCTTTAAAATGGAAACTAAAAGAGCAGTTACAATGGAAAAACTCGTTAATCTTTGCAAAACAAGAGGTATAATTTTCCCCGGTAGCGATATATACGACGGTATGGGTAACACATGGGACTACGGACCTGTCGGCGTTGAAATAAAAAACAACATTAAAAAGGCTTGGTGGAAGAAATTCGTTCAGGAAAGTGAAAATTCTTACGGTGTAGACGCGGCTATTTTAATGAACAGCAGAGTATGGGAGGCTTCGGGTCACACGGCAAGCTTTTCAGACCCTAAAATGGACTGTAAGGAGTGTAAAGCCCGTCAAAGAGCAGATAATCTTATCGAAAACTACTCAAAGGGCGAGGTTAACCCCGATGCAATGAGTCAGGAGGAGATGCAGGAGTACATAAACGAGCATCAAATCAAATGCCCTATTTGCGGTAAGTTCAATTGGACACCTATCAGAAATTTCAATCTTATGTTTGAAACGTCAAGAGGTGTAACCGAGGGTAACCAGAACAAGATTTATCTTCGCCCCGAAACTGCACAAGGCGAATTTGTTAACTTTTTGAACGTTCAGCGTTCTACAAGAGCAAAAATTCCGTTTGGTATAGCTCAAATCGGCAAGGCGTTCCGTAACGAAATTACCCCCGGCAACTTTATTTTCAGAACTATCGAGTTTGAACAAATGGAGCATCAGTGGTTCTGTAAAGAAGGAACGGACGTTGAGTATTACGAGGAATATAAAAAATGTGCATGGGATTTCCTTTTGTCATTAGGCTTTAAGGAGGAAAATCTTCGTTATAAGGATCACGATAAGCTCGCTCACTACGCAAAGTGCGCTTGCGATATTCAGTATAATTTCCCGATGGGTTGGTCGGAGCTTAACGGTATTCACAACAGAACAGACTACGACCTTTCACGCCATCAAGAGTATTCGGGTAAGAATATGAACTACGTAGACTCGGGCAACGGAGAAAAGTTTATTCCTTACGTTGTCGAGTACTCTATCGGCGCAGACAGACTTATGCTTGCAGTACTTTCCGAGGCTTACGATGAAGAACAATTAGAGGGTGGCGACACGAGAATAGTAATGCATTTTCACCCTGCAATTTCTGCCTATAAGGTTTGCGTTCTTCCTCTTCAGAAGAAGGAGATGGGCGAAAAGGCAAAGGCTCTTTATAAGACGCTTTGCAAGCACTTCCCATGTACCTACGACGAGGCAGGCTCAATCGGTAAGCGTTATCGCAGACAAGACGAAATCGGTACTCCTTTCTGTGTAACCGTTGACTTTGATACTCTTCAAGACGATACTGTAACCCTTCGTGACAGAGATACAATGGAGCAAATCCGTATGCCTATTTCAGAATTGGCATCTTACGTAGAAAACAAGATTAAATATTAAAATTATGGAAGCAAATAACTTTATTGAAGAAATTATAAATACAGAGCTTGGCGAGGGTGTTTGTGAGGGTGTTCATACCAGATTTCCACCAGAGCCAAACGGATATTTACACATAGGTCATGCTAAATCGCTTTGCCTTAACTTCGGTACTGCTAAAAAGTACGACGGGCTTTGCAACCTCTTTTTCGACGACACCAACCCCTCAAAGGAAAAAACCGAGTACGTAGAGGCGATTAAGGCGGATATAGAGTGGCTTGGCTTTAAGTGGCACGAGGTACATTACGCCTCTGACTTTTTCGACGAGATATACGAAAGAGCAGTTAAGCTTATAAAGGACGGAAAGGCGTTCGTTTGCGACCTCAAGGCAGACGAGATAAGCGCGATGAGAGGAACGCTCACCGAACCGGGCAAGGAAAGCCCTTACAGAAACAGGTCTATAGAAGAAAACTTAAAGCTTTTTACCGAAATGAAAGATGGCAAGTATGCCGACGGTGAAAAGGTTTTAAGAGCTAAAATAGATATGTCCTCGCCCAATATAAACATGCGTGACCCTGTAATTTACAGAGTGCTTCGCGCACACCATCACAGAACGGGCGACAAGTGGTGTATTTATCCTATGTACGATTTTGCGCACCCGCTTTGCGACTCAATGCAAGGTGTAACGCATTCTCTTTGCACGCTTGAATTTGAGGATCACAGACCCTTATACAACTGGGTTGTGGAAAATACGGGCGTAGCTCATAAGCCCCGTCAAATCGAGTTTGCAAGGCTTAATATAACCAACACGGTTATGAGCAAGCGTTATCTCAAAAAGCTCGTTGAAGACGGAGCGGTAAGGGGCTGGGACGACCCGAGAATGCCAACCCTCACGGGCTTAAGGTCAAGGGGTGTTCCTGCCGAGGCGTTAAAGAATTTCTGCGAGGCAATCGGTATAGCAAAGGCAAATTCCGAAATTGAGATAACCTATTTCGAGCATTTCATAAGAGATTACTTAAATGCTCATGCAGAAAGGGCAATGGCTGTTTTCGAGCCGTTAAAGGTTACTATTTCGAACTTCCCGGACGGAAACGAGATGGAGGAGTTTGACGTAAACCCCAACGACGAGACGGCGGGCAAAAGACAAATCAGTATGTCAAAGCATATTTACATTGAGCAGGAAGACTTTGCTTTAGTTCCCCCACCAAAATATTTCAGGCTTAAAAAGGACGGATACGTTCGTCTTAAAAATGCATACATTATAAGGTGTGACGACGTTATATTAAACGAGGACGGTAGCGTTAAAGAGCTTATTTGCTCATACGTGCCGGAGTCGAGAAGCGGAAACGACACCAGCGGAATCAAGGTTAAGGGCGTTATTCATTGGGTAAATGCGGATGACGCAGTAGACTGCGAAATCAGGAAGTACGATTATCTGTTAAAGGATGCCGAGTATAGCGGTCAGGATTTTTCTGAGCGCATGAACTACGACAGCGTGCACGTCTATAACGGCAAGGCAGAGCCTTATCTTTCAAGCGTACAGGAGGGAACGTCATTCCAGCTTTTAAGAAAGGGATACTACAAAAAGGTAACCGAGGGTGATAAATTGGTGCTTTCAGAAATAGTTTCTTTAAAAGACGGCTACAAGCCGAACAAGTAAAATACAGTCCACCAAAAACGCCGATAAACGGCGTATAGGTGGACTTTTTTTGTTTTATCAAGTAAAATTAAGGCGGTTTTTGCCGTTAAAAATCAGTGTGTATTTTTGCGTGCTTATGCATCTTGCCGATATAAAACAAGTCTGTGCAATAAAATTTTCAGCATGCTTTCAAGAAACAGCTTTTCAATTTTTAGTGTATGATAAAATAAAAAATTTTAAAAATTTATAATTTTTAGCCAAAAATATAAAAATTTATATTGACTTTGCGCTTTAATTGGTATATAATAGTTTTAAGTATTTATATTTAATGAGGAATAGGTATGTACTTTTTAATTGACTTGGTATTGCTGATAATGCTTGTATGCGTAATTCTTGCAAGTATTAAGTTTGGCTTTTCAAGGAATTTCGTATTTGGAATATTAAGAACGATTATCGGTATGGCAGGCGGAATAGGTGCCTGCGTTGGCGTTTACTTCTTGATGAGTAAATTTGGTTGGTTAGACTACATGGCAGATGCAGTAGTCAACTTTTTCGGTAATCCGGCTTGGCTCAATTCTGCAAACCCAAACAATTTGCGAATCGTTGCCTCTATTGTTGCGTATCTTCCTTTCGCCATTTTATTCCTCATTCTCGGTTATATCATTTTACATAAGCTTGTTAATCTTGCCATTAAAGGTATTTTCTTACCCTTCTTCGTTGCAAGAAAAAAGGTTACCTTTGTAAGAGCGTTAGACGTTTCTTTAGGCTTACTTTTCAACCTTGTGCTTTTCTTTGGCTTTATACTTGCAGTGTTCGGCTTTGTACACGGTGTAAATAACGCTCAGGACTCAAGCGGCGATTATCTTTACGACGACGTGTCTATAGTTCTTTTCGGCAGTAATGAAGATCCGGACGCGCTTACCGATTTCCTTGCAGACACGGTTGACGGTATTACAGGCCCTATGTTTAACAAGTGGCACGAGTCTTTAACTGCTTCACCAATAGGCAGTGTTTTATATGAATACAACCCACTCAACGGTATTTTCCAAAATATTGTAGACGGTATGTTTAATAAATAATTTAATAAAAATCAAAAACTGCCACCGGGTAGTAAGATGCTGATCAGCATCCGTTAACACGTCGTAAGGTCTTAGAAGACGTGTTTGCGGATGCTTTTTTTATGAATGAGTTTTAAGAATAATTATAAAATTCAAGTCTTAAAGGGTATATATATAATGAAAAAGCTTTTAAACTATTTTACAAAATTTGAAATTGCGTTATGGTGCTTTTCTGTAACCTTAATACTTTCTGCCTTTTTGTTTTTTGATAAAGGGGGATACCTTACCCTTATAACCTCGCTGATTGGTGTTACCTCGCTGATCTTTTGTTCTAAGGGCAATGCGATAGGTCAGGTACTGATGATAATTTTCAGCTTGATTTACGGTGTAATATCATTTGGATACCGATATTACGGAGAGATGATAACCTATCTCGGTATGACTATGCCTATGGCAATCGTTGCGCTGATATCTTGGCTAAAAAACCCTTATAAGGGAAATAAATCCGAGGTTGAGGTAAATACCGTAAAATTGGCAGAGGTGATATTTGCCTTTTGCTTAACCGTTTTAATAACCGTTATTTTTTATTTTATATTAAGGTATTTAAACGTGGCAAATTTAATCCCAAGCACTGTTTCCGTCGCAACCAGCTTTTTTGCAGTTTATCTTACGTTTAGAAGAAGTCCGTTTTTTGCTCTTGCGTATGCGTCTAACGACGTAGTGCTTATAATATTGTGGATATTGGCAAGCTTAAATGACGTCAGCTATCTTTCAATGACCGTTTGCTTTGTGGTTTTTCTTTTTAACGACTCATATTGCTTTTTTAATTGGCTTAACATTAAAAGAAGGCAAAACAGCCAAAGCGTTTCTGTTTTACAGTAATAAACCTTATTTAAGTGGCATATATTATACCGAAATATACGGGTGGAGGTATAATTATGATTCAACCAAGCTACAGCGCGCTAACCTGCGCTAAAATGCTTAACTTATCAAGTAAGCTAAGAATAGAAGGGGTTTTTAAGGATTTAGAAGAGGTTAAAAAGCCCATTTCTCTTTCAGCAAATGCATTTATTCTTTCTAAAGACGTTAAAAACGACTGTACTCACGTTAAGTCAAGGGTAATTTTCACACTTGTTTATCTAAGCGAGGACGGTTATAAAAAGGCGATTGCCGAGGCAGACGGAGTTTTAGAGGTTGATTCAGCCTCTGCAAACGTAAGTGTTTTTACTACCGACGTAAAGCTTGTAAATTCAAACGGCTTTATAGGGGCTTGCACCTTAAACTGCACGGCAAACACTAAAGCGCAAACGCAAAAAGACGTTTTAACGGGTGGAGAAGGCATTTGCATTAAGACAAAAGAAATAAGTGTAGACCTATATAATAATGAAAGACAGGGGCAAAGGGTTATATCTGACGAGTTTTCCCTTGATTTCACCGTAGGTGAGGTTTTGTCCTACGGAGCAGTAGCATACGTCAATAGCACATCGTGCGAAATGGGCAGGATTATTTTAGAGGGTGAGGCTGTTTTAACGGTAAAGGTCTTGCCTTTTTCCGAAAATAATGATATAGTAAAAGAAAGAAGAGTAATACCTTTTAGGTACGAGCTTGAAGACAGTGAAGCGTTAAAAGGTGACAAAGCCTACGGATTTGTCTGTGTAGACGGTACAAACGTAAAGATTTTTGCCGACGAGGGCAGAGAGAGAAGTAACGTTACCGCAGATATTACATTAAGCTTTTTCGGTGGGTCGGTTTCTGTCGGACATATGTCGGTAGTTGAAGATGCATATTTAAAGCTTAGTGACTGCGAGCTTAAAAAAGAAGAAATTAACCTTTTGAGCTACGGTGCGCAAAGGTGCGTGAGTGAAAAGGTCGTTTGTCTTGGCGGTGCCAATGCAGACGGCGGAAGAATAATTACAACGCTTGGCGAGAGCTTTTCGCTGATAGCGGTCAGTCAAAGCGATAACGGCGTTACAATAGACGGCGCTGTCAGAGTAGACGTCGTGCTTAAAAATGCAGACAACGGAATAGCAACGATTCCCTGTGAGTGCCCTGTGACCGTTGATTTTACCTCAAACGGCAAGATTGACACGGTAAGAGTTATTATGACAGACGTAAACGCACGTGTAAGAAACGGAGAAGTAGAGCTTGAATGCCACTTTAAGATATATTACAGCGAGTTTTTTGAACAGATGCTCAGTTGTGTAACAGATATTACAGAGCTTGGCGCAAGAAGAGATTTAGAGGGCGCAATTTGCGTTTGTATTGCAAAAGCAGGCGAAGAGCTTTGGGACGTTGCAAAGAAATTAGGCTCAGACGAGCAGGAAATTTTACAGTTTAACTCAGATACCGTATTTCCTCTTGCTTCGGATGAGAGAATAATAATATACAGACAAAAGCTATAAAGGATATTTATGAGGGTTCATACAAAAGCATACGCAAAAATCAATCTTTCGCTAAACGTCTTTAACAGCGAAAACGGTTACCATAACTTAGATAGCGTTGTTTCGACTGTTGATTTGTACGATGAAATCATTGCATCAAAGCGTAAAGACGACAGGGTAAACGTTATAATGAGGGGTATCGGCGAGGACGTTTTAAACGGAAGCAACAATAACGCGTATAAGGCTGCTATGCTTTTTAAAGAAACGTTTAAAACAAAAGGTATGGATATTAAAATTGTTAAAAACATACCCTTGGCAGGCGGACTTGGTGGAAGTTCTGCCGACGTTGCAGGCGTTTTGAACGCCTTAAAGGAGCTTTTTGACGTTGATGCCGACGTCAAACCGTTGGCTGATAGGCTCGGTAGCGATAGCGGTTATTTACTTACAGGCGGTTTTGCAAAAATAAGCGGAAGAGGAGAAGTCGTAGAGCCGATTTTATCTGATGTGGAGCTTTGGATTGTTTTAGTCTATTCCGAAACAGGTGTAAACACAGGCGATTGCTTTAAAAAATACGATGAAATGCAATCTGCACAAAAGCAGTCCGACAATGAAAAGCTAATAAATGCTATAGTAGGCGGAGACCTTTTATCTGTAGCAAAAGAGGTTGGAAACGATTTGGCAGGACCTGCAATCAGTCTTTGCGACGAGATGGCTAAAAATCTGAATGCATTAAAGGCATTAAGTCCTCTTTGCACGTCAGTTTCGGGCAGTGGAGCAACCACGTTTGCCATTTTTGAAACACGGGAGCTTGCGCTTTGGGCAAGGGATAAGCTTTTAAGACAGGGGTATAATGCTGAGGCTGTTCCAACGGTAAATCCTCAAAAGGCAAAAAAACGCAGATTTTTATTTGCGTAGTATAATTGTCGCCATTTGCCTGAAAGCTTTTAAACGTAACAAAACCGGCGAATAGCAAATATTATATAGTAAAAATTAAAATACACGTATAAAATCACTCCTTTAAGGCAAAGATAAAACTATTGCTTTTAAAGGAGTTTTTTTTATGAAAAATTTTTGCATAACTTTTTTACTTTTATTCATAATAATTTTGACGGCGGGCTGCAGTCAAACTGTAAACGGAATATCGCCAAAAGAAGAAACCGAGTTTTTAAGAATACACGTACGCGCAAATTCAAACTCGGATGAAGATCAAAATATAAAGTATATTATTAAAGACGAAATCGTCGAATATCTCACTCCGTTTATAGCCCAATGTCACAGCAAAGACGAAACCGCGCAGGTAATAACCCAAAAAAAGAAAACTTTAGAGTATCTTATTGATGAAATTTTGAGACAAAACGGCTTGAAATATTCTTCCCGAATTAGCCTTAAAAACGAAAAATTTCCAACCAGAGTATACGATGGGTTTACTTTAGAAAGCGGTTATTACGACGCGGTTATCGTTGAACTCGGCGAGGCAAAAGGGGATAATTGGTGGTGTGTAGTCTATCCGCCGCTTTGCTTTACAGACGGCAAAAACGTCAAGTATTCTTCCTTAATTTTGCAAATAATCGAGGAGTTCAGGGAAAGGTATTTTAAAGCCAATCGGTAATTTGCCGTATAACGGTATATGCAACTCCGTTTGGTCAAAATAGGAGGAATATATGAATAAAAGAGTAAAGATTTTAACGGCAATTGCTTTATCCTTTGCTTTTATCTGTATGGCGTCCGCAATAATTTACAGCCTAAGAAGCTCAGCCACGGGCAGTGCTTTTTATGCTGTTGCAGAAGAGGCGTTAACCGTTAAGCAGGGTAGCAGGGGCGAGACCGTTAAAAAAATTCAGCAAAAGCTAAAAAATTGGGGGTACTATAAGGGCGCTGTAGACGGAATTTTCGGCGCTCAGACAAGGAAGGCTGTTATTCTTTTTCAAAAGAAAAACGGACTTGTTGCAGACGGAATAGTGGGTACTAAAACGTTTAAGGCGCTTGGAATTTCAACCTCAGGCTCATCGGGCACAAGCTCTAACGTTAAAGGCTATTCAAGCTCAGACGTTGCCTTACTTGCAAGGCTAATACATGCCGAAGCAAGGGGAGAAAGCTACACGGGGCAGGTCGCAGTAGGTGCAGTGGTTTTAAACAGAGTAAAAAGCTCGGCGTTCCCCAATACCATTTCTGCGGTAATTTATCAGCCGTACGCATTTACGTGCGTAAACGACGGGCAAATAAATTTGAGTCCCAATCAAACTGCGTTAAACGCCGCAAAGGATGCGATGAACGGTTGGGACCCATCCTACGGAAGTCTGTATTATTATAATCCGGCGGTTGCTACGAGCAAGTGGATTTTTTCAAGAAAGACGGTTGTTACGATTGGTAAGCATGTCTTTGCAATGTAAGGGGGACGTATGGATAAAAAGATAAAGAAAAACAATTCTGCCATAGACAAGGCAGAAATGATAGCAAATAAGGAATTTCAAACAGTTAATCAGTTTCAGGGCGGGATGCTAAACACGGGCTTTACACAGCCAAATACCGTACCCGTCCTACCGCCGGTCGGCGTTGACAAATCTGCCGAGGTTGAGCTGTCAAGCGCAAAGCAGGATAGAATTTCTGCCGAAAAGCATGCAAAATTGCAGTTAAAAGCAAAAAAGCAACAAGAAAGAGCAAGACTCAAAAAAATGAAAGCAGAAAAGAAAGCCTTGCTTAAAAATAAAAAGGCAGATGAGAAGGCATTTTTAAAAAAGGTAAAGACAGAGCAAAAGCATGAGCACAGACAAAAGAGATCGGATAAAAATGAAAGAAGGCGTGACAGTAAAAGAAAGCGCGGACTTGGCGGTTGGATAGTAGCCGTAGTTTCTCTTGGTTGCGTAAGCTTAGTATTAAGCTCGCTTTTGGCAATCTCTGTTTTTACAGATTATATGGAGTTTGGTAAGGTTAATACAAATTCTTCCAGCAGTCAAAGGGCATTTTACGATTTCGTAGGCTACGTTGACAATATGGAAACTAATATGTCAAAGCTCTTCGTTTCGTCTGACAGTCAGGGTCAGCAAAAGATACTTTTAAGCTTAGCAGTTCAAAGTAACCTTGCAGACGCTGCCCTTTCGGAGCTTCCCATTATGGACGAGTCAAAGCATTTGACGTCTAAATATATAAATCAAGTGGGAGATTATGCAAAATATCTCAATAATCGACTTATAGAGGGGTATTCTTTGACGGATAATGAAATTGATTCAATGCGGGAGCTATACAACGTCAACTTGAATTTGAAAAACGTGCTCTCTGATTTGGCATCAAATATAGATGAAAATTACGATTTTTCAGCCCTTTCCAAAAACGATGCAAACGATAAAATAATTTCTCAGTTTAAAGATATTGAGTCCAACGCAATGGAATATCCGTCAATGATATACGACGGAGCGTTTTCGGACGGCTTGGAGGGTAAAACAGCAAAGGCAATAATAGGTGATGATATTACCGAATTAGAGGCTATTGAGATTTATAAAAATCTGTTTTCTCGTTACGGTATAGAAAAAATCGACGTTACCGGTATGGTAGAAAACAGCGGAATAATCTGCTATAATATTATTTCCGAAACAAAAGAAAACGGTGAGGTTTACGCGCAGATTTCTAAAACAGGCGGCAAGCTTATAATGTTTAATGCTTATAGGGATTGTAACGGATTAAACGTAGGCGAGGAAGAATGCGTTGCCTTGGCAGAGGAGTTTATAACTTCACTTGGTATTAACAATATGACGTGCGTTTGGACGTACACGTCCGGTGCGACGGCATATTTAAACTTCGCATACGAGGAAAACGGAATTATAGCATACCCCGACCTTATTAAAATAAAGGTCTGCAGAGAGCGTGGCGTTGTATCCGGTATAGATACCGACGAATACTATATGAATCACGTAGTAAGGCAGATTGATACTCCAAAATACACCTTAAGCGAAGCCTTGGAAAAGGTTAATAATGAGCTTGAAATCCGCTCGTATTCTACTGCAATAATACCAACGGGTGGAGGAAACGAAAAGCTTGCTTACGAGTTTATAGGCGATTATAACGGGGAATCGTATTACGTCTATTTAGATGCAAACACCTTAATGCAGGCAGATATTTTCAAGGTGGTAAATACAGAGCAAGGCAGATTGCTTATTTAAGCTAAAAAAGTACGGACAAAAATGTTCGTACTTTTGTTTTTAAAAAGGTTGTTAAATTATAAAAAAATATGTATAATAAAGATAATAATATATTTAAGGAGAAAATTATGCTTAAAAACGTTAATCCTTTACTTAGTCCCGACCTTTTAAAAATTCTTTGTGAAATGGGTCACGGCGACGAAATTGTTATAGCTGATGCAAATTTTCCTTCGGCAAATTACGGTCAAAGGCTTGTTCGTGCAGACGGAATTTCCGGCACTGCAATGTTAGACGCCGTTTTGTCCGTATTACCTTTGGATACCTATTCAGACCCTAACTTTATTCTTATGCAGCTTGTTCCGTCCGACGTCGGCAAGGTTAACCCCGTCATCTGGAAGGAATACGAGGAGATTGCAAATAAGCATGATAAAAACCTGCGTTTATCCAACCAAGAGCGCTTTGATTTTTACGAAAGAGCAAAAAAAGCTTATTGTGTAATAGCCACAGGTGAAAAGGCGATATATGCCAATGTTATTATAAAGAAAGGCGTCATTTAAAGGCTTATATACTTCGCACACCTGCGTTTACTGTTTCGCCCTCAAAACCTTGGTGACCAACAAGGTCTACCAAGTCTTTTCGGGCTCACGAGCCTTGGTGTGCTCGCATCTAACCCCTTAATTTAAAGGCGTATAAACTTCGGTATGCGTCGTTACTGCCTTAAGTTCTCGACCACAATGACCACAGAGGTCTATTGTGTCCGCTAACTTAAGTCGAGCCTCGCCTATCTCGTTTCTCCACCTTTAAATACCACTTGATATGGATGAAAGAGAACACGGATGCAACGTCACGTTGCTGACCGACAAGGTCTATCCCATCCAATACCAATTTGTGAGCCTTGCCTACCTCGTTTCTCCCCCTTTAAATCTCACTTGATAAGGGTAGAGAAAACAATGGGATGCAACGTCACGTTGCCGTCACGTTGCTGACCGACAAGGTCTATCCCATCCAATACCAATTTACGAGCCTTGCCTACCTTGCAACTAAGCCTTTAAAAATTACTTGATATAAGTTTGAGTACAACACGGGTGGAGCGTCACGCTCCCTCGCAGCAGATAATTAAAATTCAACTAAAAAATAAGGATTATTATGAAAAAAATTTTTTCTGTTTTATTAACCGTTATATTATGTATCGCACTCTCAGGCTGTTCATGCTCAAAAAAAAGCAAAGAGTCATCTCCGCAACAAGATAGTCAGACAGGCTCTGAGCAAGAAGTCGGTAGTGAATATATCTGGGATTGATTTAAATCAAAAATTAAAGCCTTGCCGTATGCGTGTTATCCTTAACGGAGAACACGCATAACTAAGTTTGCCCTCTGGGCAAGTGAAGTTTACTTCGTAAGTGAAGTTATCCTACGGATAGTGAAGTTTTGCCTTCGGAAAAGTGGGCAAGCTTAACTTCACTTGTGCATAGCACAAACTTCACTGCATAGCAACTTCACTTTTGCGTTAGCAAAAACTTCACTGACAGAAAAAAGAGCAAACATACAAGATTTTTTCTTGCGTGTTTGCTCTTTCTGTTTGTAATAAGGGTTTGGGCTTAGCCCATAGAGTATTTGACTTGTCAAATGCGATGCTCGCACTTATCGGTGTTTTTCAAATTCTCCGTTAAGAACATCACCCCTATGGCAAGGCTTATTTTATTGCTGTTAAGCTCTTTCATCAATTTTATAGGTCGGAACAAGCTCTTTTACAAGATGCTTCATATCGTCCGTTTCGTCGTAAGCGGCAGTGTATAAGCTGTCTAACGTATGCCACAAATTGTCCTCGTCAAGCTTAATGGGTTGAGCAATACTGATAAGTCCGTTAGGAGTTTTTTGCATGCCCTCTTCGTCCATAAGTCTTTCCTCAAAAAGCTTTTCGCCGGGGCGAAGACCGGTACATTTGATTTCGATATCAACACCCGGCTCTAAGCCCGAAAGCTTAATAAGGTTATATGCAAGGTCATAAATTTTTACAGGCTCGCCCATGTCCAAAACAAAGATTTGACCGCCTTTAGCATAAGAGCCTGCCTGAAGCACGAGCGAAACAGCCTCGGGTATAGTCATAAAGTATCTTATAATATCTCGGTGAGTAACGGTTACCGGACCGCCCTCAGAAATCTGCTTTTTAAAAAGAGGAATAACCGAGCCGTTAGAGCCTAAAACGTTACCGAATCTTACTGCAACGAAGTTTGTATTTTTGCTGTGTCTACCTATGGTTTGGATAATCATTTCGCAAATACGCTTGGTTGCGCCCATTATGTTGGTTGGGTTAACCGCCTTGTCGGTAGAAATCTGTACAAAAGTCTTAACGCAATATTTGTCTGCGCATTTTGCAAGATTGTACGTGCCGAAAACGTTATTTTTAACAGCCTCGTTTGGGCTTGTTTCCATTAAAGGAACGTGCTTGTGCGCGGCTGCGTGGAATACAATTTCCGGTCTGTGCTTTTTAAACACGTCGTCCATTTTACCTTTGTCGCGTATGCTTGCAATAAGTGTCAGGAGGTTTAGAGTGGGATATTTTCTTCTTAATTCCTGCTCAATGTCGTATGCGTTGTTTTCGTAAATATCCAAGATGATAAGCTGTTTTGGCTTATGGCTTGCTATCTGACGGCAAAGCTCACTGCCAATCGAACCGCCACCGCCTGTTACAAGTACGGTTTTACCCTCTATGTAGCCGATAATTTCTTCAACGTCAACGTCAACCTGATCTCTGCCTAAAAGGTCCTGAACGTCTACGTCTCTTAAGTCTGAAACGGAAATTTGTCCGTCTGCAAGCTGATAAATACCGGGAAGAATTTTAACGGGACAGTTGCTGTCCTTACATCTTGAAATAATTTTGCTTAATCTCTTTCTGCCAACCGATGGCATAGTGATGAAGATTTCTTCAACCTTGTATTCGCCGACTGCTTTTTTAATATCGTATGTAGTGCCAACTATTTTAACGCCACCTATATTTTTACCTATTTTATCCACGTTGTCATCGATAAGACAAACGGGTAAGTAGTTGAGCTTGTCCGAATTTCTCATTTCGGTTAAAAGAGAGTTGCAGGCGTTACCCGCGCCGACAATCATAACACGCTTTTTAGGTGAGTCAGACCTTTTAGTGTATTTTTTTGCTAAGCCGATGACACGGTTGTGGAATCTCGTAATAAGCGTAAAGTAGAATGCAAACGAAAGAAACACCAAAGTAGTTGTGAATTTTACCTCAGAGTGGAAAATAGCAACGTCGTAAATGATATTTGCAAAGCCCACCGTGACTATTGCAACCGCAACCTTAAGCGCCTCGATTATACTTACCGTTTGGAATACCATTGAGTATAGGCCAAGCACCGCAAAGCAAAAGATAGTAAGAACCAGGTTCATTGAGAACCAGCCCATTATTTTCCAGTCAATTGCAACGGTTGGTATTGTACCGTAATATGCAAAAAGCAAAGAAACGGACAAAAGAACCAAATCAATTGCTAAAAGAATAATTTTTTTAAATTTTTCGTGTTTTCTGTTTTTCATTTCAATCCTCGTTAAAGAACGTTATTTACTTATAACTTATAACAGTATAACAAAGTATAATGCATTTTGCAAGTGTTTTTTTGATTTATGTCAAGATTTCGCCTAAAGGCGAATAAAATTAAGTGATATGATAAATGCTTTAATAACTTTATTCGGTGGAATAGCAATTTTTTTATATGGTTTAAAAAATATAAGCTCGGGCACGGAGTCGCTCATAACGAACACTAAAACCAATGCGCTTTCAGCCTTAGAGGGCAGACCGATAATGGGTGCTTTGCTTGGTATGGCAGTTGCAGGCGTTACTCAAAGCAGTGTAGCCATAAGCTTTATCACCGTCAGCTTAGTAGAGGTGGGCGCACTTTCATTTGCCGCGTCAGCGCCGATAATAATAGGTGCAAACGTAGGCACAACGGTTACTGCACAGCTTGTTTCTCTGTCGGGTGGGGGTGGTTCAGCTATAGGCGCAATTTCATCGATAATCGGCTTATTGACAGCTTTTTGCAAAAAAGATTGGGTAAAAAGAATAGGTGAAGTCGCCTTTGGATTAGGGTTTGTTTTTGCAGGGCTATCTATTATGGATACTTCAATACGTTCACTCGCCGGCTACGGTTGGTTTAAAAGCTTGTTTTTATTGAGTAATCCTATTGCCCTCTTTTTAAACGGTTTGGTTTTGACTGCGGTCGTTCAAAGCTCATCGGCAGTCACCGGTATAACGGTGCTTTTGGCGAGCAGTGGGCTCGTAGATTTTAAAACGGCTGTATTTTTAACCTTAGGCTCTAACGTTGGCAGCTGTTTTTCGGTTATCGTTGCATCACTTAATAAGTCCTTGCAAGCAAGGAGAGCTTCGCTTTTTAATTTACTGTTTAACCTTTTGGGTGCGGTAATTTTCTTTCCTATACTGCTTATATTCGGAAATGTAGCAGAGAGCCTTTTTTTAGCCTTTTCGACAAGTCTTGGCAGAGCTATCGCAAATTTTCACACTGTTTTCAATCTTGTCTGCGCTCTTTTGTTTATGCCGTTTTGCGGTAAATTGACAAGTCTTATCGCAAAAGTCGTCACTGATAAAAGACCCGTAATGAAAAATAGAGAGGATAATAAAACTTTTACAAGTAAAAGTCGTCGCTTTTATTGACAATTAAAAAAATATTGTGTAAACTATAATATGGCTGGCGGCAAGTTGCTTGCCGATGCCGTTTGAATCAGTTAATAAAAATTTTCTTATAAGGAGTAACACAATGAACAAGAAGTCAATTAAAGACATCGACGTAAAAGGCAAAAAGTGTCTTGTAAGATGCGATTTCAACGTTCCTATGAAGGACGGAGTTATCACGGATGAAAACCGTATCAACGGTGCGCTTCCCACTATCAAGTATCTTATGGAGCACGGCGCAAAGGTTGTTCTTTGCTCTCACATGGGTAAGCCCCATAATATTTATACCGAGGGCTTTGGCTTAAACAAAAAGGAAAAGAAGGCTGTTGAAGCTCTTCCTGAGTCGGAAAGAGAGGCAGCTAAGGCAGAATATATCGCAAAGGCTTTAAAGGGCGATGCAAAAAAGTTCACCCTTGCTCCCGTTGCTAAAAGACTTAACGAGCTTTTAGACGGAAAGGTTACGTTTGCTACCGATATCGTAGGCGAAGATGCTTGCGCTAAGGTTGATGCGTTAAAAGAGGGCGAGTGTGTGCTCCTTGAAAACCTTCGTTTTGATGCAGGTGAAGAAAAGAAACATGAGGATTTCTGCAAAAAGCTTGCTAAGTTTGCAGACGTATACGTAAACGACGCCTTCGGTACTGCTCACCGTTCACACGCATCTACTGCAGCAATCGTTGAATACGGACTTGTAGATACTGCAGTTTGCGGTTTCCTTATTGAAAAGGAGCTTTCGGTAATGGCTGCATCGTTAGAAAACCCACAAAGACCTTTCGTTGCTATTTTAGGCGGTGCAAAGGTTGCAGATAAGCTCAATGTTATTTCTAACCTCTTGGAAAAGTGCGATACCCTCATCATCGGTGGCGGTATGGCATACACCTTCTTAAAGGCCCAAGGTCACGAGGTTGGTGCTTCCATGGTTGACGAAAGCAAGATTGATTACTGCTTAGAAATGATGGCTAAGGCTAAAGAGGCAGGTAAAAAGCTTCTTCTTCCTGTAGACGGCGTTCAAATAAAGGAGTTCCCAAATCCTATCGACGCACCTATTGATACGGTTGTCAGAAACGTTGGTGATTTCGCTCCTGATATGGAATCTTGCGATATCGGTCCTAAGACGAGAGAGCTTTACGCTGAAGCGTTAAAGGGTGCAAAAACCGTTATTTGGAACGGACCTATGGGTGTGTTTGAAAACCCAACCTTAGCAGCAGGTACCAATGCAATCGCTAAGGCTATGGCATCTTGCGAGGGTGCAACCACTATTATAGGTGGCGGTGACTCTGCAGCAGCAGTTGCACAGCTTGGTTATGCAGATAAGATGACTCACATCTCTACGGGCGGCGGTGCTTCTTTAGAACTTTTCGAAGGCAAGAAGCTCCCCGGTATTGAGTGTCTTAACGACAAGATTTAATTGAAATCATGCTCTGGCGTAAATATTGTTATATTATGTTAGAGCTTCTTACTTATTTCGCATATTAACAATTATTTTATTTTTGCGCAAAGCGCAATTTAAGGAGACAATATGAATTTATTAATGTTAATCGTATTGTTTGCTGTTTTGCTTGCATTATCGTTTGCATTTCTTAACTTCTATTTGGTAAAAAAGAAGAAAGAGGGTAGCGAGCGTATGCAAGAGATAGCGGCAGCAATCAGAGAGGGTGCAAACGCATTTATTCATTACGAATATAAAATCGTAGCATTGATAGGCTCGGTTATAGCAATCATTATAGGATTGGTTATTTCCTGGGAAACGGGTGTATCTTTTGTAATAGGCGCGGTAATGAGTGCGACGGCAGGCTTTATCGGTATGAAAATAGCGACCTACGCTAACGTAAGAGTTGCAAACGAGGCAGACAATACTCGTAATATCGGCAAGACCTTAAAGGTTGCATATCGCGGCGGCTCGGTAATGGGTCTTTGCGTGGCGGGTTTCGCGCTTTTAGGTATTATTATTGTATATTGCGTATTCGGTATTTGGGGCGGTATGCTTGACGTTGTTTCGGTAGGCAAGCTTGCAACCAAGGTTAATCCGATAACAGGTGCAAGCTACAACTTGTCTTTAATTCTTTCGGGCTACGCGTTAGGTTGTTCGATTATAGCGCTTTTCAACCGTGTAGGCGGCGGTATTTATACAAAGGCTGCGGATATGGGTGCAGACCTTGTTGGTAAGACTGAGGCTCATATTCCCGAGGATGACCCGAGAAACCCGGCAACTATAGCTGATAACGTGGGTGACAACGTAGGTGACGTAGCAGGTCTTGGTGCTGACCTTTTGGAAAGCTACGTAGGTGCAATTCTTTCTTGTGCAATACTCGCAATTGAGATATTCTCGCACAACCTGAAATTTACCTCCGTAACCCTTTATTCAAAAATGGTATTATTCCCAATTTTGTTTGCAGGCGTTGGTCTTATTGCTTGCGTTATCGGTATAGCAATTCCTCTTTTTAAGAAAAAGTTATCCGACAATCCGCATATGGAGTTGAATCTGTCCACGTGGATTTCTGCAGGGCTTGCAATAGCGTTTGGCTTTGTCGTAGCGTTCTTCTTATTTAACAATGAAGAAGTGGCGCAATTAGAGGCTGCAGGCTTTACTTTGGGTAAATTGACTCCTTGGGTTGCTGCTACGGTAGGTATAGCAGTAGGCGTTATTATAGGTATAATATCAGAGTATTACACGAGCTATGATTACAAGCCTACCAGAAAGATTTCAGAGGCATCTAAAGAGGGTTCTGCGCTTACTATTACTCAAGGTATGGCAACGGGTATGATTTCTTGTATGCTCCCTGTGCTTTGCTTAGGTCTTGCAATTTTCGTTTGTTATTTGCTTGGTGGTATGTACGGCGTTGGTTGCGGTGCAATCGGTATGCTTTGCTTTGTTGCAACAACGGTTTCGGTAGACTCGTACGGTCCGATAAGTGACAATGCAGGCGGTATTGCGGAAATGGGCGGTCTTGACAAGGAGGTAAGATGTATTACCGATAAGCTTGATAGTGTAGGTAATACTACTGCCGCAATCGGTAAGGGCTTTGCAATCGGTTCTGCTGCGCTTGCAACGGTATCAATGATGAGCAGTTATCTTTATGCATCAATGCCTAATATGACTGAACTTGTTCTTAACATAATAAAGAAAGAAGTTCTCGTTGGCGCACTTTTAGGTGGCGCGCTTCCATTCCTCTTCAGTGGTATGCTTATCAATTCGGTTGCAAAAGCGGCAAGAAAGATGGTTGTAGAGGTTAGACGTCAGTTTAAAGAAAAACCTGGTATTTTAGATGGTACAGAGCGTCCTGACTATAAGAGATGTATTACGATTTCTTCGCAAGGCGCATTGAAAGAAATGGTGCTTCCTGCACTCGTTGCAATAGCTTTCCCTGTAGTTACCGGTATTATATTCGGTGCTGAATTTGTAGGCGGATTGCTTATCGGCGCAACAATTTCTGCAATAATGCTTGCAATATTTACAGGTAATGCAGGCGGTGCGTGGGATAACGCCAAGAAGTATATTGAGGCAGGCGGCGTTGAAGGAACGGGTAAGGGCTCTCCGGCTCACGACGCGTCAATCGTTGGCGATACCGTTGGCGACCCGTTAAAGGATACCGTAGGACCTTCACTTGATATTTTAATTAAGATTATGAGTACTATTGCGCTTGTTTGTGCAAGTATCTTTATCGGTCTTATTTAATCTGCTACACAATTGAGCAATATTTGCATCAAAGCATTTTAAAAATCCTTATGCTAACGATAATCACAATTATACGGTAGCTATATATTAATTAAAATTTTAGGCTTTGCATTGAAAACTGCAGAGCCTTTTTTCTTTGCCTTGTAAACCTATCGACCAACTCCAAACAAATCAAGTTTTTTTATATAAAATAATTGCAAAATATGCAAAAAGATGATACAATAATATATGGAAAAAATATAAAGGAAATAATTTTAATTATTTCAAGGAGATTTTATAATGAGAAAACCTATAATAGCAGGCAACTGGAAAATGAATAAAACCATGGCTGAAACAAAGGCTATGATTACCGAGCTCGCTCCACTTGTAAAGGACGCTGACTGTGACGTTGTTCTTTGTGTTCCGTTTACAAACATTCAAACTGCAAAGAAGGCAGTTAAGGGCACTAACATAAAAATCGGTGCAGAAAACGTTCACTGGGCAGAATCGGGTGCGTTTACAGGCGAAATTTCTGCAACTATGCTTAAAGAGCTTAAGGTTGACTACGTTATTATCGGACACAGCGAAAGAAGACAGTATTTTGGCGAAACCGACGAAACTGTAAACAAGAGAACTAAGGCAGCTTTAGATGCAAGAATCAAGCCTATCGTTTGCGTGGGCGAAACCGAGGCTGAAAGAGAGGCAGGTCTTACCGAAAAGGTTCTTGAAAAGCAAATTGTTGACGGTCTTAAGGGCTTTAAGGCAAAGGATTTTGATAAAATCGTTATCGCGTACGAGCCTGTTTGGGCTATCGGTACGGGCAAGACCGCAACTGCAACCGACGCTAACAATACTATCGGTTATATAAGACACATTTTGGCTAAGAAGTTCCACAGAAGCATTGCAGAAAAGACCAGAATTCAATACGGCGGTTCTATGAACGTTAAAAACTGCAAGGAGCTTATGGCAGAGGAAGAAATTGACGGCGGTCTTATCGGCGGTGCTTCACTCAAGGCTCAGGATTTCTCAATTATAGTTAATTACAATAAATAATTCATAAACTGTTAGGGGCGAACACGTTCGCCCCAAAACAATGTAATAAAAGGAGTTAATATGAAAAACAGACCGGTATGTCTTTTTATAATGGACGGTTATGCCTTTGGTGAAAAGGATAAGGGCAATGCAATCGAAATAGCAAACGTTGGCGTTATCAATTCTCTCATGGCAAAATATCCGTCTACAACAATCGGAGCAAGTGGGCTTTCGGTTGGTCTTCCCGACGGACAAATGGGTAACAGCGAGGTTGGTCACCTCAATATGGGTGCAGGTAGAATAGTTTACCAGGATTTGACCAGAATTACAAAGGCTATTGAAGACGGCGATTTCTTTGAAAACGCAGGTCTTACAGAGGTTATGGACAGTGCTAAAAGCAAGGGCAAAAAGCTCCACCTTTACGGTCTTTTGTCGTCAGGTGGCGTTCACAGCCACAACACCCATCTCTACGCTCTGCTTGAAATGGCTAAAAAGAGAGGGTTGACCGAGGTTTTCGTTCATTGCTTTATGGACGGACGTGACGTTCCGCCATCAAGCGGTATAGACTTTGTAAAAGAGCTTCAGGCTAAAATCAACGAGATTGGTTGCGGTAAAATAGCAACCGTCGGCGGAAGATATTACGTAATGGACAGAGATAACCGTTGGGAGAGAGTTGAAAAGGCTTACGACTGCTTGACTGTAGGTAACGGCGTTACCGCAAGCTCCGGCGCAGAGGCGGTAGAGCAAAGCTATGCTAAAGGCGAAACAGACGAGTTTATTCTTCCTACAAACGTTATAGAAAACGGCAAGGCTATAGGTCTTATCGAAGAGGGAGATTCGGTTATCTTCTTTAATTTCCGTCCTGACAGAGCAAGAGAAATTACGAGAGCCTTCACCGAGGAGTCCTTTGACGGCTTTAAAAGAAAAACAGGCTATTTAAATCTTAACTATATCGGTTTTACAAAATACGACGAAACCTTTAAAAATGCTAAAATTGCCTTTGGCAAGCAAGAGATGAACAATACCCTCGGCAAGTTTTTATCCGATAAGGGTTATACTCAGCTCAGAATTGCAGAAACCGAGAAGTATGCTCACGTAACCTTCTTCTTTAACGGTGGAGTAGAAGCCCCCGAAAAGAACGAGTTCAGAGATTTAATTCCTTCTCCTAAGGTTGCAACCTACGATTTAAAGCCTGAAATGAGCGCGTTTGAGGTTACAGATAAGGTTTTGGAAGAAATAGCAAGTGACAAATTCGACGTAATTATATTAAACTACGCAAACTGCGATATGGTTGGACATACGGGCGTAATTGATGCTGCCGTTACGGCAGTAAAAACCGTTGAAAGTTGCATTGCAAAAATAACGGACGCAGTGCTTGCAAAGGGCGGTAGCTGTATTATAACCGCAGACCACGGCAATGCTGATAAGATGATTGATACGGACGGGTCGCCGTTTACTGCGCACACCACTAATATCGTTCCCTTTATTCTCGTTAGCGAGGAGTTTAAAAACGTTAAGCTTCGTGACGGCGGTGTTTTAGCCGACGTTGCTCCCACACTTTTAGAGGTGATGGGCGAAAAGCAGCCTGCCGAAATGACGGGAAAATCTTTAATAGTTAAATAAAAGTAAAAATTAAGTAAAAAAGCATATAAAAACGCTTGCTAAACTTAAAATATTATGATAAAATAACTATTGCTTGATTATAAAAAGAAATTGGAGATATAATTATGTTAAATCTTTTATACAATTGGAAAGTTATGGTGGGAGTATGTATCCCAAGCCTTATAATATCTGCACTTTGCGCTGTGTTCATTATCGTTGTAATCATGCTTCAGCAAAGCAACTCAAGCGGTATAGGCGCACTTGGCGGTCAACAAGATACCTTCTATAGCAAGAATAAGGGCAAGACCTTAGAGAGCAAGCTTCGTAAGCTTACCGTAGTTGCAGTAGCGGTTATGGCAGTGTTTATGATTTTATTCTGCGTAATGGTATTCCATGTTAATGCATAAAACCAAAAGTGGTGGATATTAACTGTCCACCACTATTTTTTTACTTAAATCAAGGAAAGAAAACTTAATCTGCTTATTAACTTATATATTATGGACTTGTATTCTTTAATTAAAGAAAATTTCATATCGGGCGAGTGGAAAAGGATATCTCTTAAAAAGATTAACTCGCTTTTAGAGGCTAAAAGACCTTTTGAGCAAAAAGCAGTGCTCAAAATCTTAAACGCGCTTGAAAACGACGGTGAAATAGTTTTTATCGACGGCTTTTACGTGGCAACCGTTCACGCAGACCTTATTAAGGGCGTATTAAGGGGTAACGAAAAGGGCTTTGCTTTTTTAGTGCCCGAAAATGGCGGTAGCGATTATTTTATTCCCAATCGCAATTTAAACGGTGCGTTGCATCAAGACGTAGTATTGGCAAAAAAGGTGCAAAGCTCTGTCAAGGGCAGTAATGACGAGGCTGAGGTCGTTCGCATTATAAAGCGCGGAGTCACTATCCTTAGCGGAACCTTCTATATTGATAGAGGAAGAGGCTTAGTGCGTCCCGATGATAAGAATTTTTTTGAGGACGTTTACGTTGAAAGAGCCTTGGAAAGGGGTGCAAGAACGGGCGATAAGGTTCTTGTTAAAATAGTAGGCTATTACAAGGGCTACAGTCCCGACGGAGAGATAGTTGAGGTTTTAGGTAAAAGAAACGACCTTATGGCTGAAGAGAATTCAATCATAAAGGGCAGTGGATTTGAAGAAAAATTTAACGGCAACGTAATGCAGGAGGTTGGCAAAATTTCTCAAAAGGTTGCCGATAACGAGCTTATAGGTAGACATAACTATACAAATAGGCTAATAATAACAATAGACGGAGAGGATTCCCGCGACTTTGACGACGCAGTAGAGGTCGAGCTTTTAGATAACGGACACTACCGCTTAGGCGTTCATATTGCAGACGTTTCCGAGTATGTAAAAAGAGGTTCTGCGATAGACAGTGAGGCGTATAACCGTTCTACAAGCGTTTATTTTCCCGATAGGGTAATTCCTATGCTCCCGCGTGAGCTTTCCAACGGGATATGCTCTTTAAACGAGGGAGAAACAAGGCTTACCTTATCTTGTATAATGGAAATCGACCGTAGCGGTGACGTTGTGGACAGGCAAATTGTAAAATCTGCAATAAGGTCTAAACGCCGTATGACTTATACTCAGGTAGAGGCAATAGTAAACGGTGACAAAGAGATGCAAGGGGCGTTTAAGGACGTAACCGAGATGATACTTCAGATGGCAGACCTTCAAGCCATTCTTACCAAAAAGCGCGACGAAAGAGGAAGTGTGGACTTAGACGTTAAAGAGGCTCATATTATTTATAACGACGGGCAAATCGAGGTTGGTCAGCGCACAGCTAAAAGAGCGTACAAAATCATTGAGGAGTTTATGGTGCTTGCAAACGAATGTGTTGCTGAATTTGCATTTTATCAGGAGCTACCTATTTTATACAGAACACACGAAAGACCGACGGTAGAAAAGGCTACGGCATTTATTGAGTTTTTAAAGGCGTTAGGCGTAAACGTAAGGTGGCGTGCAGAGAGTGTTCGGCCGAGTGATTTTTCAACTGTTTTGGACAGGGTTAAGGATAAGCCCTTTTATTCGCTTGTAAATAAGGTAATGTTAAGATCTATGCAAAAGGCAAGCTATTATCCTGAAAATTTAGGCCACTTCGGATTGTCAAGTAATTGCTACTGCCATTTTACTTCACCAATACGCAGATACCCAGACCTTATAGTACACAGGGTGTTAAAGTATGCTTTAGACGGTGAAATTAATGCGATAAACGACTTATACGGTGACTTTATATATGATTCCGCAAAGCAAACCTCAGAAAAGGAGAAAAGGGCAGACGAGGTTGAAAGAGCAGTCGACGACCTTTATAAGGCAAAATATATGGAACAGTTTATAGGTCACGAATTTGATGCGGTGATAAGCGGTGTCACCTCGTTTGGCGTGTTTTGTGAGCTTGAAAATACGGTGGAGGGCTTTACTCCGTTGGAGTGCTTGCCACGCGCAAATTACGTATTTGATAAAAACACCTTTAGTCTTACCTCTCCAAAGCATACCTTTAAGCTTGGAGAAAGGGTGAGAATTGGGGTAATGGGCGTTGACCTTTCATCAAGGCGTACGGAATTTATTATTCTTTATAAAATCAAATAAACTCTTGAAATTTTTATTCAAAGGCAGTATAATATAATCATGAAAGTCATAACCGAAAACAGAGAGGCAAAATTTGAATATTTTATAGAAGACTCCTACGAGGCGGGCATTCAGCTTGATGGGGGCGAGGTAAAGTCAGTAAGGGCAGGTAACGTAAACCTCAAAGATGCATATTGCTCAATTTACAACGCAGAACTGCTTGTTAAGGGTATGCACATTGCTGTCTATGATAAGGCAGGTGCGTACAACGTAAAAGACAGCCGTCGTGAAAGAAGGCTTTTACTGCACAAAAGTGAAATTAATCGACTTATAGGCAAGGTAAATGAAAAAGGCTACACCTTAGTTCCCTTGAGGCTTTATTTTAAAGGCTCTCTTATCAAAATGGAGGTTGGGCTTTGCAAGGGTAAGCACACCTATGATAAAAAGCAGTCTATCAAAGAAAGAGATTTAGACAGGTCTGCAAAAAGAGATATTAAAAATTACGGAATATAAGTTTTCGCCACAGCTATCAATCTGCTGTGGCGTTATTTTTACTTATAAATAAGTAAATTATGCTCAATCTATTGCAAAAAAGTTGTATTTGTTGTATAATTAACTAAATTTGCATAAATTGGGCGTGTTTACACATTTTTTTGCGCTCAAGGAGGAAAAATGGAAGAAAAAATTGCTATTATTATTGGTGCAGGTCCTGCAGGCTTAACTGCAGCGTATGAGCTGTTGACAAAATCCGATATAAAGCCCATCATTTTAGAGAGTGAAGATTTTGTCGGCGGAATTTCACGTACTGCAACCTACAAGGGTAACCGTATGGATATCGGTGGCCACAGATTTTTTTCTAAGGACGACAGGGTAACTAATCTTTGGACTAAAATGCTCCCTGTTCAAGGCGCACCTGCATACGACGATAAGACCTTGGGCAGAGAAAAGCCTCTCCAAGAGGGCGGTCCCAACCCTGAGGTCGACGACGAGGTAATGCTTGTCAGAGACAGAGTGTCGAGAATTATTTGGCGTAAGAGATTTTTTGATTACCCAATTTCGTTAAAGCCGAGAACGTTTATAAACATGGGCTTTTGGAATACGGCTAAAGCAGGCTTTGGATATATTGGCAGTTGTATTAAAAAACGCCCTGAGGACAATTTGGAAAACTTTTATATAAACCGTTTCGGCAAACCGCTTTATTCAATGTTCTTCGAAAGCTATACAGAAAAGCTTTGGGGAGTTCACCCATCTAATATTTCCGCAGATTGGGGCGCACAAAGGGTTAAGGGGCTTTCTATTATGAAGGCTATAAAAAATGCTTTCGGCAAGATTTTCAAGGGTAAGAAAAAGCGTGAGGTAGAAACAAGCTTAATCGAGCAATTTATCTATCCGAAAAAAGGCCCGGG
The DNA here is from genome assembly GCA_017504655.1 of Clostridia bacterium. Lineage (GTDB taxonomy): Bacteria > Bacillota > Clostridia > Christensenellales > Borkfalkiaceae > UBA10281. The sequence continues at coordinate 46,939 of JAFVQT010000040.1, forward strand.
TCAGCTTTACGAGAAGATGGCAGAAGAGATTAAAAGGCTCGGCGGTCAAATCGTAATGAATACTACCGTCAACGGCGTTAAGATAAACGGCGGTAAAATATCTTCTCTTTCTGCAATTGATAAAGACGGTAAAATTACCGAATTTATCGGCGATTATTATATTTCGTCTATGCCTGTTAAGGACCTTATAGAGTCTATTGGTAAGGATACTTGCGGTGACGAGGTATACCGCGTTGCGACAGAGCTTCCGTACAGAGATTTTATGACCGTAGGTCTTCTTCTCAATGGCTTAAAGGTTAAAAACAAGACTAAGATGAAGACGTTGGGAAATATCGTTCCCGACTGTTGGATTTACGTACAGGACAGAGACGTTACCCTGGGCAGAATACAAATCTTCAACAACTGGTCGCCGTATATGGTTAAAAATCCCGAGCAAAATGTTTGGGTGGGTCTTGAGTATTTCTGTACCGAGGGCGATAAGATGTGGACTGCTAAAGACGAGGACTTTATTGCCAACGCAATAAAAGAGCTTGTAAGCGTAGGTGTTATCGAAGGTCAGGATGCAGTTTTGGATTCTACGCTCATCAGGGTAAAAAAGGCTTATCCCGCATATTTCGGCACCTATTCCGAGTTTGATAAGGTTAAAGAGTATTTAAGCTCAATAGAAAACCTTTACTGCGTAGGCAGAAACGGTCAGCACAGATACAATAACATGGATCACTCGATGGTGACGTCTATGGTTGCGTGTGAGGGTATAATCAGTGGTAACACCGATAAAACCGAGCTTTGGAACGTAAATACCGAAAAGGCTTATCACGAAACTAAGGAAGAAGAATCTAAGCAAAGTTAAAAGAAGTAATTATGAACAGTGAAAACGTAAAAACAGCATTATTTGCCGAAACAGGTGAAGAGCAAGATACGTGCTTTAAGAAAAAAGCAATTTCGGCTTTAGAGGAAATAGTATTTTTCGTCTTGCTTTTTGCAATCACCGTAATGGCGTTCATCTATATAAAGCCGTATTATAAAAACAGCGACACAGGCATAAGAGCAGGCGTATACGCTCAGTCGATTATGGCAATATTGATTGCATGTATTCTCGTGGTTGGCGTTGTGATGATTGCTTTTAAGGGGCTTGACAGAAAAAGCGCAATTTATTTGCTCTTTATGATAGGCGTTGTTATCAGGCTTTGCTATATGCTTTACACGCCTATAACCTCACGCCAGCACGATACCTTTAACAGATCGCATACAGGTCACGAGGCGTATGCTTGGACGATTTTTTCTACGGGAAAGCTTCCGGCTACAAACGATTATCAGTTTTATCATCCGCCGTTAAACGCATTTATTCAAGCTAACTTTATGAAGTTTATGCAGGCGTTTACAACCTTTTTAACCGAGCATTGCGGTTTTAGCGCAGATTATTTTCCCGACAAGTTTTTGCAAAGCTTTTCGTCTTCCAAGCTTCCCAAGGGCAGTGAAATGAGGTTTTTCCTCTTTTCAACAAATCAGATTCTTGCGGTTATGTATTCCGTTATTACAATGGTTTACGCGTTAAAGCTTGTAAAGCTGTTTGATTTCAAGGGTAGCACGGCGGTGCTCGTATCTGCAATAGTAATTTTATTCCCACGTCACGTGCAGTTTGCAGGCATGGTCAATAACGATGCTCTTTCATATATGTGCTCGGTTTTGGCATTATATTTTGCTGTAAAGTGGCAAAAGAAGGGTAGACAAATATGGAATATTCTGCTTTGCGCTTTATTCGTGGGGCTTGGTATGATGACAAAGCTTGCAACGGCAACTATTTGCTTGCCAATCGGCGGAATATTCGTCTATGAATTTATTCTTGCCCTGCAGGATTTTATCAAGGACATAAAGAGCAAGGAAAAATTAAATATCAAAAAGCATATATATCTGCCTATTCAGTTTATTTGCTTTTTAATCATATGCGCTCCGTTAGGTCTTTGGTTTCAGGTTTACGCTAAAGCGACGCACGGTCAAGGCTTTGGCTTTGTTTTCGGCAATCTGAACAAGCTTTTGGCAACTGATCACCATTCGCTTTTTGAAAGACTGTTCTTTACCTTTGATTTTAACGAGTATTTCGGTAGCTTGTACTGCGTATGCTTTAGCGATAAAAATTACGCTTATTACAATAACTACAATTTATTCAATTATCAAGTAAGGTCAGCGATTTTCGGTGAATTCAGCTATTGGCAGGGCGAGGGCTTTGCAGTTGTTGCACTGCTGTTTGCCTGGATTTCATGCTTTGTCCTTGCTATCGGATTAATAAAATGCTTGCTTATTTATATAAAGTATAACCGTAGGCAAGATGTTTTTAAGACAGATGAAAAAATTATAGATATCAAAGATTTTATCATACTGTTTTTACTCGTAGTATCACAAGTTTTACCCGAAATTTTCTTCTATATAAAGATGCCTTACGCCTGCACTATGGACTTCAGGTACGTAATGCCGCTTATTACGGGGCTTGCACTTATGACAGGTTACGTAAAAAAGACGTTGATTTCAGAGGGTTCGGCATTTTCAATAGGGCTAAATAAGGTAATGACAATAGTAATAACGGTATTTTTGGTAAGCTCGTCGCTATTTTATTGCACGTGCATTTAGGTGAGTTATGGCACAGACAAAAAAACAGCTTTTTTATGAAATTTTCAGATATTTACTCGTAGGCGGTATAGCCACTGTTTTTGACTATGGCGTTTGGTATGCGTTTTTTACGTGGATATTACCCGCATCGATTATAGGGCAAATATGGGCGGTTGTAATATCTACGGCAATGGGCTTTTTGGCAGGTCTGCTCGTCAACTGGCTTTTATCGCTTACATTTGTGTTCCAAGAGGTAAAAAACAAGGAAGAGGCAAGCTCGTTTAAGTCATTTGTTATATTTGCTACAGTCGGATTAATCGGCTTGGGCATAACAGAGGTCGGTATGCTGATAGCAAACGTATTGCCATCGTTTAAATTTTTCGGTATAATCACCTTTTTAGGTCATGAGTGGAAATGGTGGTTTACTAAGGTTGCAATGACGTGTATCGTGCTTGTGTGGAATTATATTGGAAGAAAGGTGCTGATTTTTAAATAATGCGCCTATAAGTCGATTAACATATAATATTGGAGGAAATAATGTTAAAAAAGATTACTTCGTTAATACTCGCAGTTGGGCTTTTCGGCTTTACTGTATCCTGCAAAGCAGGTAGTGACACCAAACCAAAAGAAATCAAAAACGTCATACTTTTAATCGGTGACGGTATGGGACCCAACCAGATAAGAGCGGGCGAGCTTTACAAGGAAAGAAAGCTCTTTATGCAGACAATCGAGCAAAGTGTTAAGGTTAACACCTATTCAGTGTACGGCGATATCACCGACTCGGCAGCGGCTGCAACTGCCCTTGCAACGGGTACGAGCACGAAAAACGGTGTCGTTGGCAGAAATACGGACTTAGTTGATTTAGAAACTATAGTAGATATTGCACACGGCTTAGGAAAAAGAACCGGTGTTATTACTACTGAAGAGCTTTACGGCGCAACCCCGATGGGCTTTTCAAGCCATTCGGACAACAGAAATTATCAGGACGAGCTTTTAATTACTGCTGCGCAAAGCAGTAACGTAAACTTATTTGCGTCATACAAGCTCAGCTCGTCAAAACAGTATATGGTTGGCTATTTTACCGAAAATGGTTACAAATACGTAGAAAATGCAGACGAAATATCCGAATGCACCGAAGATAAAATCATAGGCTTTTACGATATACATGCCCAAGCAGAGCCAATGACAATTGACCCATTATTAGTGTCGTTCGATGGTCTTATAAGCGAGGCGTTGGAGTATTTGGCAAAAGACGAAGACGGATTCTTCCTTATGGCAGAGGGTGCACATATTGACCACGGCGGACATAATAACGATATAGAATATATGTTAAGAGAGCTTCTTTCATTCGACGATATGGTAAGATACGTTGTAGAATGGGCAAGCAAGCGTGACGATACGTTGGTAATAGTAACTGCCGACCACGAAACGGGTGGCTTAGAGATTTCGGATGAAGCTCAGTACGGTGAGTTGTTTGATTACTATAGGTGGACGAGTAAAGGTCACACAGGCACAGATGTATGGCTTTTTGCATACGGTGACGAAATAGACTTTAAGAGTTACTCAACCTTTGAATCAGAAGAGCAAATAAAAAATATAGATGTATTTTCAATTTTAAAGGCTTACGTAAGAGGCGAAGCTTAATATAAAAGAAAGCCAAACATGGCTTTCTTAACGGGGGTGCACCGGATTCGACTGGATAGAAAGGGGAGAGTATAAGCATACCGCAGGTGCTGACTGCGTAATAACGGCAACTTAAATTTAAATGCAAATAATAATAATTTTGCTTACGCTGCGTAATTAGTTCAGCGTTGTCGGGTATAGAATTTCCGCTGTTTTATATTTCGGCATCATTTAAGGCGGAGAACGTTAATTTAGGTCGTATTGTGCTTAGGTTAATGACATTTAGCAATATGCGTTATAAATAGTCGGTTTGCAGACAGTTTATAACTAAGCTTAAGAGCAAACTAAGTATGTAGAAGGCTTTTCGATTTTTATGCAAGACAGGAGTTCGACTCTCCTCACCTCCACCA
>JAFVQT010000041.1 GCA_017504655.1 Clostridia bacterium
ATAAATAAGGAAGCGTATCGAAGCGGTCCTCAGCCGAGCGAAGCGAACGCCACGAGCACAAGCGAGTATAACGGGCACAAAGGAAAACTTAAAACGAGAATAAATATGGAAGCGTATCGAAGCGGTCCTCAGCCGAGCGAAGCGAACGCCACGAGCACAAGCGAGTATAACGGGCACAAAGGAAAGCTTAAAACGAGAATAAATATGGAAGCGTATCGAAGCGGTCCTCAGCCGAGCGAAGCGAACGCCACGAGCGTAAGCGAGTATAACGGGCACAAAGGAAAGCTTAAAACGAGAATAAATATGGAAGCGTATCGAAGCGGTCCTCAGCCGAGCGAAGAGAACGCCACGAGCGCAAGCGAGTATAACGGGCACAAAGAAAACTTAAAACGAGAATAAATATGGAAGCGTATCGAAGCGGTCCTCAGCCGAGCGAAGCGAACGCCACGAGCGCAAGTGAGTATAACGGGCACAAAGGAAAACTTAAAACGAGAATAAATATGGAAGCGTATCGAAGCGGTCCTCAGCCGAGCTAAGCGAACGCCACGAGCGCAAGCGAGTATAACGGGCACAAAGGAAAACTTAAAACGAGAATAAATATGGAAGCGTATCGAAGCGGTCATAACGGGCACGATTGGAAATCGTGTAGTCTTAACGGGCTCAGGGGTTCGAATCCCCTCGCTTCCGCCAAAGCAAAGGGCACACCCGCGTGGGGTGTGCCCTTTGTTTTATCGTAAGCAGGGGATTTGAATCAAAATCTGCAAGATTTTGGTTCGCGCTTTTGCGTAGCAAATGCAAGAGAGCGAAGCGAACGCTCTCCCCTCGCTTCATATATAATAAAAGGGATTCTAACAAAATTTGCTTGCAAATTTTGAGCGCATTCCGTAAGGAATCTTGCCGAGAGTTCTCGCTTGCGAGAAACGGCAATATCCCCTCGCTTATGCAAATTTTGCATAAATACTCATAAAAAAGCAAAATCTGTTGACAAAATTCGCCTTTGCTTCTATAATAAATTTATGCTTGCTCTTGCAGGTAAAGATTATAAGGAGGAGGATTTATGAAGGTTATAGGCAACATTATATGGTTGATTATTACAGGTATCACTACGGGTATACTTTGGATTGTTGAAGGTGTCATATGGTGCGTTACAATCGTTGGTATTCCGTTTGGTATACAAGCCTTTAAGATTGCGCGACTTGCTGTATGGCCGTTTGGCAAAGAGGTTAAGGATGTTTTCCATAAGCATCCGATAGCTAACCTAATCTGGGTTATTTTTGGCGGTTTGGCTCTTTTCTTTGCTTACTTAATTTTAGGTGTAGTTTGGTGCATAACTATTATTGGTATTCCATTCGGAAAGCAATGCTTTAAGCTCGCAAAATTGGCAATCGGCCCGTTTGGCGCAGAGGTTGTATAATATTTACCAAAATAAGATTCCGATGCGAAAATCTCTTCGCATCGGTTTTTTATATGCTCAAAGATAAAAATTTTAAGATATAATTTACTTAAATTTGTTGAACTGTTTTATGCTTTGTGTTATAATTTAAACATTATTTAAATAGGGGACGACCTATGACTACAAAAGAGCACAATCAAAGAATAAAGAGAATAATAATTTCTGACGAGCAAATTCAAGAAAAAATCAAAGAGGTAGGCGCAAAGCTTTCTGTAGAATACGAGGGTAAGCCCTTGCTTTTAGTCAGCGTTTTAAAGGGTGCGTTCATATTTATGGCAGACCTTTGCAGAGCAATTAAAATTCCTACCGAAATTGATTTTATGAGTGCAAGCAGTTACGGGGCAGGCACTGTTTCTTCGGGAACTGTAAGAATCGATTTTGACCTTAAGCACGATATCTCCAACTATCACGTTGTAATAGTAGAGGATATTATTGATACGGGCAGAACTCTTAAAGAAATCGTTCGCCTTTTAAACGGAAGAAATCCTCTTTCAATAAAGGTCGTAACTCTTTTAGATAAGCCGTCAAGAAGGGTGGTTGAGTTTGAAGCAGACGAGGCACTTTTTACCATTCCCGACCTATTCGTAATTGGCTACGGTCTTGATTATAACGAGTATTACAGAAACTTACCATACATAGCCGAATACGAGGAATAATACAAAATAAAAGTTTATAAAACAGCAAAAAGTTAGCCGATAAGTTGATTATCGGCTATTTTTATTGTAATTTACCGTAAGAAACAAGTGCTTGGGCAATTTGTACTGCGTTTAGCGCAGCACCCTTTAATGTGTTGTCACCCACGCAAAAATAACTGAGTCCACTTTTAAAAGCAAGGCTTCGCTTAATTCTTCCAATTAAAACGTCGTCTATGCCGTCTGCCTTTTGCGGTGTCGGTAAGTCGCAAAGCCGTGTTCCCTTTACCGAGCGAAAAAGTGTTTTTATATCCTCGTCTAAAAATTCCTTTTCAAGCTCTGCCTCAACGCTTACTCCGTGGCAATTTTCAATTGGAACTCTGACGCAGGTCGCGGAAATTTGCAATCTTTTACCAAGTATTTTTTGGGTTTCGTTAATCAATTTCAGCTCTTCGTCAGTGTAGCCGTAAACAGAATAATTGCCAATCTCGGGAATAAAATTTTTACTTGCATCAACCTTGTAAAATTTGGGCTTTTCACCGTTTTTCGAGGATAGAAAATCGTTAATTCCCCTTTGCCCGCTACCGCTGATCGCTTGATAAGTAGTAAAAATTACCCTTTTAACACCAAAACGGCTGTCAAGCATTTTTAAGGGTAAAACGGCAATCGCCGTAGAGCAATTTGGGTTGGAAATCAGTCTGGAGTCTGTTGTTTTTAATATTTCTCCGTTTATTTCCGGCACAACTAAAGGGATGTTTTTGCTTTGTCTGAACGCGCTGGAATTATCAATTACAAAGGCACCGCTTTTTAAGGCGATTGGTACAAACTCATTTGATATTTCCTTGCCTGCGCTAAAAAATGCCAAATCAACGCCTGAAAAGCTGTTTTTATCAAGCTTGTTTACGGTGATTTGCTTGCCAAACGCACGGATTATTTTGCCCTCGCTTTTTTGGGAAGCAAGCAGATTCAGCGTTTTGATGGGAAAGCTGTTTTTTTCTAATACGCTTATAAATTTATTGCCAATCAGTCCCGTTGCGCCAACTATAGCAACGTTAAAAGTTTTCTTCATACTTTATTTTATGTAAAAGATAGGTAAAAGGTTAAAAATTTTGCAGTATTTATCCTTAATAAAATTTTTTACTTGTAAAAAATAAATAAATATGCTAAAATGTTTTTGTTTATAAAGGGAAGTCTATGTCAAAATTTTACGCCGTTAAGGGCAATGAAAATAAAATATTTACAGAGTGGAGTGAGTGTCAAAGCTTTTTGTCCGAAAATAAGGGTAGTGGAAATAAATACAAGAGCTTTCACACCGTAGAAGAGGCTGAGGCTTTTTTAGAGGGTAGAGATTACTATGCCGAGATTTTGGCAGACGACCTGTCTAAGGGGTATGCGGTTGCATATACCGACGGAAGCTTTGAAGAGGGTGTTGGTAAATACTCGTACGGAGTGGTGGCAGTGAGCCCCGAGGGTAAAGAAAGGCTGCTAAGCGGTGTAGGTGAAGAGCCTGCGTTTTTGCCTACGCGAAATATAGCAGGTGAGGTTGGCGGTGTTTTGACCGCCGTGAGATGGGCGTTTTTAAACGGCTACGAGAAAATTAAAATCTATCACGATTACGAGGGTTTGTCGGAATGGGCTTTAGGTCGGTGGGGCACGGGAAGTCCGATTTCGGTATATTACGTAAAGGAATTCGCAAAATATAAGGGTGCGGTGGACGTTACCTTCTGTAAGGTTAAGGGGCACAGCAACAACAAGTATAACGAGATGGTGGATAAGCTCGCAAAGGAGGCTCTTTTCGAAGGAAGGGTAGAGTCGCTTTCCGGCACAGGCTTTAAGATTAGCGGAACCGACGTGTACGGCGATTTGATTGCTTGGATAAACAAAAAAGCACCTAAGGCAAAAATAATGCAAAGGCTTGGCGGAACGGTGTTTACGTCAGGTGATGATAAGCTTGCCGTATATCCTCGCTTTTCGGCAACCTCGGTTGTGGGAAACGTAGGCTGTCTGTTTTTTACAGCTATCTCTTGTGTGCTCGAAAATTTAAGCCAGATGGGCGTTAATCGGCTTATAGAAAGATGTTTGGACGTTCAAATTGAAACAAAGCAGCCTTTAGACGGTTTTCATATTTCTGCTCTTGCAATGGATTTTTGCTCTGAAAACTATGCTCCTTCAATTTTGTTCGCCCTTGAAGAAATAGAAAAGGCAATAAAAAAGAAGCTATGCATAAACGGTAAAATCTCCCTTTATTTCGAGAGGGTGGAAGACCGATTCAGCCTTATAACAAATAACGGAAGCAAGGCTGAATTAGAAGAGGCTTACGCCTTTTTTTACCAATACAGACTAAACTATTTTAACTTAAATTTAAACCGGGAGCAAGCTGAAAAAATAATCGATAGGTCAAAAGCCTTAACCGGCTTGCTTAAAACGGAGGGATAATGGATATAGAAATAATCCGAATGTTAAATCACGTGAAGGAAACGACGGGTAAAGAAATAAGAGTGTACTCTGATACGCAAGACGATTTTTATTCCACCTTGGGCGCGGATATGCCTGAAAGGCTTTCCGACAAGGTGAGAGAAACCGTTATAAACGAACAGAACTCAAAGACGTATTTTTCGTTTAAGTATAACGCTCAAAGATACGTTGGCTACGTCGACGGAATAGAGGAATCCGATAAGACTATAGCAACGCTTATAGCAACTCTTTTAGAAAATGCTACGGGCAAGGATTTTTCTGCAAGCAGAGAGGATTCCTTAAAGAGCGCGATACTTGGCGAGTGCAGTGGGATACGTCTTCAAAAGCTGATTGGTAAATATTCTATTCCCGACCTGCCTTGCACGGCTACCGCCGTCTACGTTCCGAGCGGAAGGGTAGAGGACGTAGTTAATTTTATAGAAAATTTCAAGACTGACCCAAGCGATATCTGCACGCCCATCGACGATTTTTCCTGTGCGTACATTAGATTTGGCAGGTCGCAAGAGGACAGTGAATACCGTTCGCTGACTGATTTTGCTTACCTTTTGTCAAGCTCTATAGCAGAAGAATTGGGTATAGCGGTAAAGATTGGTATAGGAAGTGCCGTTTCAAGCTTTACCGACTGTTCGGTGTCGTACCATCAGGCGTTGACGTCAATCAGAATGGACGGAGTGTTTGGCGGTAAGTCAAGGGTTTCAACCTATAAGGAATACGTTTTAGTAAAGATGCTTGAGGATATGCCAAAGCATAAATTGCAGGAGTTTCTTGATATTTTGGAAGATCAAGAGGCAAAGAGCATGTTTGCCGATTCTGAAATGGTGACGACTGCTGAGGAATTTTTGCACACGAGTCTAAACGTTTCCGAAACCTCGCGCAATCTCTATATGCACAGAAACACGCTAATGTACAGACTGGATAAAATTGAAAGGGCAACGGGGCTTGACATTCGCAAATTCCAAGATGCAATGACGTTCAGGCTTATAATGATTTTACACAAGCTGCTTGGATAATTTTTGTAGGAGATTTATTTTGAAAAGGTTTTTGGCAATATTAGGCGTTCTGGTATTTGGCGCAGGTATGTTTTTTGCGGGATTTTTCGTGAGAAACTACACCGACCCGGACTTGGCGTCACTCAAGTTTATACTTGATAAGTATAAAAAATATTATCTTGAGGAAGAAGAGGATTATCTCGAGATTATGGTCGAGGGGCTTTTGGATCAGTACTCAGACTATTACACTAAAGAGGAATACGAGATAATCAAAAAGTCTGCGCAAGGCGTAAGGGCAGGCGTAGGGCTTACCGTGGCAGATCACGGTGGCGACGCTTACGTTTACAGTGTAAAAGGCAACTCTCCCGCGGAGATAGCCGGTGTTGAAAGGGGAGGAATTATCGTAGGTATAAAAAAAGCGACTGAGGAGCAATTTCAGTCGGTTGATTACAAGTCGTTTTCTTCCACTATAAGCGCGATAGCAGACGGAGAAAAATTTAACATAAAGGTCGTTTACGGTGACGAAGAAAGGGAGTTTGAGCTTGCAAAGAGAGAGTATACCGAAACGTACGTGTTTTATACCGATTCCACGGGCTCTTACCGTTTTACGGACGGAGGAGGAAAGGATGTAAAGCTCGTGCACGGCGAAAATCAATTGGGCGTGGCAATCCCGTCGGATACGGCGTATTTAAAATACGTTTCGTTTAATGGCACTACAAACGACCTGTACGGCTCTAAAAAGCAAGTAAAGACCGTTATGGATAAGTTTAAGGAAACGGGCAAGAGCAAGATTATAATCGACCTGCGCGGTAATGGCGGTGGGTTTATGGATATAATGTGCGATTTGACCGCCCACTTTGTCGGGGCGGATGCAAACTCTAAGCCGTTGGTTTCATACGCCTTGTATAAAGACGGTAAAAAGGACGAGTTCAATTCAGCCTCTGTCAAGTATAACGACTACGGCTTTGAAAGTATAATTATTCTTGCAAACGACGGTACGGCATCGGCATCGGAGGCGTTTATAGGCGCGTGCTTAGACTACGATTCCCGCAACGTCGTAAAGGTTGTTTTATCTAAAAACGCAAGGGGTGAATACAGGTCTTACGGCAAGGGAATTATGCAGACAACCTTTGAAAACGTAGGTGTCGGCGATGCTATTAAGCTCACGACGGCTAAAATCTATTGGCCAAAGTCTAACGTGTCAATTCACGGCGTAGGCATAACCAAAGGATTAAGCGGATTCGAGGGTAAAATTTTAGAGGCCCCGTTTGAGGAAAACGTAGACTGCGAGCTTTTATACGCCCTATCCCTATAATTAACCTAAATAATTTTCAATGGTCGTCCCAACGTCTGTTGGGGCGACGTTTTTTATGGGTGATAAATAATCGCATGGCTTTAACTGCTCTTTAGAATCTTTATTTTCAGGCTGAGGCTTTGCAAGCAATGAGGACAGAAGGGGCAGTAGCGATTTTATTCCGTCACCGCCCGAAAGAGCGTTTGCAAAATCATCAGAGCATAAAAAGTCAACTGTTTTTTTGTCAACGCCAAGCAGATTGAAAACGGGCGAAAATGATGCAAAATCTATGCGGGTAAGTAAGTCCTTAAATGAGGAAAATTTTTCTCCCCCAAGCAAAAGTCCAATCAGTAGTAGTGGTAAAATATTCATAGTATCTCCTTATAAACGGTATTGGTAACATTTTTAACTTTGCCTTGCATAAATATGTTGTAGCGGAGAAAAAATATGAAGGATTTTAACAGTTTTCAAGGCAGTCAAGGCAGTCGTGACGAAAAGTTGAATTTTAACGGCTCTCCATACGAGATGTTTGCAAGCCTTTCTAAAAAATATGAGGGCAAGAGCTCAGACGAGCTTATGCAAGCAATTTTAAAGCAGGCAGAGCAGGGTCGCAAAAACGGAACGCTGACCGACAGCGATATAGATAATTTCGTTTCTACCGTCACGCCACTTTTAAACGATAAACAAAAAAAGACTTTAGCTGCAGTAGTCAACAGGCTTAAAAAAATAAAGTGAAAAGCTTTTTAAAAGCAAAGCGATATATCTTTTAATGCTGAAATAAGGGAGCTTATTTCTCTTCGCGTGTTTTGAGGGGCAAAGCTTACTCTAACGGTGCCAAGCTTGTCGGTTTTTAAAAATTTATGCATAAGTGGTGCGCAGTGAAAACCGCCCCTCACTGCGATGTCGTATTTGTCCGATAATATTTGAGAAAGCTCTTGCGAGGGATAATCGGTGTGTGTAAAGCTGACTATTCCGTATTTATTGGGTATTGAATAAAGCTTTATAAAGGGCAGTCGCGACAGTCTTACTATAAGGTTTTCGCTTAATGAAAAGAGCTGACTTGAAACGTAATTGACGTTTCCGTCAATATACTCAAGCCCCGCCTTCAGCGAGCAAATAGCAGGTAGGTTAAGGGTTCCTGCCTCTAAACGCTCGGGCAAAAACTCAGGCATATCGTCGGAAAAGGAGTCTGAGCCGGTTCCTCCAAACACGAGCGGTCTAACGCTTGCGCTTTTACCTAAAATTAAAACGCCTACCCCCTGCGACGATAAAAGTCCTTTATGACCCGCTACACAAAGAGCGTCTATAAGTTGATTATCTACGTTTATTTCGCTGTGACCTGCCATTTGGGCTCCGTCAACTACGTAGGTGATATCCTTATTGCTAAGTAGTCTTCCTATACCTGTAACATCGTTTTCGACGCCCGTCACGTTTGATACCGCATTTATCACTACCAGCTTAGTGCTTGGGGTCAGGTGTTTTTCAACGTCCTCCGCCGTAACCCCTCCTGCTGACGGGGGTATTACGGAAAGTGAAATCTCACCGCGCCTTTTAAGCTCGTATAGGGGTCTTAAAACAGAGTTGTGCTCTGTAACGGTTGTTATCGCATGGCAACCCCTTTGATATGTACCGAAGATTGCTACGTTTAATGCCTCGGTGCAGTTTGAGGTAAATACTATTCTTTCCGGCGAGGCGCCGAAGAATTTGGCAAGAGCGCGTCTTGTGTCGTACACTATTTCGCTTGCGTATAAAGAAAGCTTGTGTCCGCTGCGCCCCGCGTTTGCGTTAAGGTTTTTCATTGCGTTAAAGCCTGCATCTACGCTTTTAAAGGGTTTAAAGCCACCCGTTGCAGCGTTGTCGAAATATATCATTTTTTTCACCGCAAAATATTTAATAATATATTGTATTAGCTTGCTGTCAAATAAATGCAACAAATAACAATCTTGGCACAAAGGAGAAAAGTATGATTTATTGTCTTGCCGTGTTTCGTTCGCGTACACACGCAATCGGTTTTATTAAGTATATGCGAGCTCAAGGGATAAGCTGTGTTGCAGTTTCAACTCCTCAGTCAATTGAAGCAAGCTGCGGTATATCAGCAAAATTTTCCGTCAGTCACACTGCGTTTGCAAGGCAGGTGGTTTCAGCCCTGTCGCTGACGTCTTTCAGAGGACTTTTTTCTGTAAGAAAAGAGGGAACTGCACAGTTTATAACAGAGCTTTAATAACTAAATTTAAAAAAACTGCGTTTTTTGATTGTCTATTGCGCCTTTTTATGCTAAAATAAAAGGCGCAATTTTAGGTTGAGAGATAAGCTATGATATCTAAGAAAAAAGCGTTGCAAATAACCGACGCTCTTACAAAAGAATATCCCGATTCTACCCCCGCGCTGAAATACAGCTCGTCTTACGAGCTTTTAGTTGCCGTTATTTTATCGGCGCAGTGCACGGACGAAAGGGTGAATAAGGTCACCGAGGCTTTGTTTAAAAGGGCAAATACTCCTGAGGCTATGGCAAAGCTTAGCCAAGAGGAGCTTGAAAAATATATTTTTTCTTGTGGGCTGTATAGGTCTAAGGCAGAGCATATTATATCTGCATCAAAGGATATCGTTGAAAAGTTCGGTGGTGAGGTTCCGTCCGGCTTAGAGGATCTGCGCTCGCTTGCAGGCGTTGGAAGAAAAACCGCAAACGTTGTGTACAGCGTGGCGTTTGGCGGTGATGCGATTGCTGTTGATACTCACGTTTTCAGAGTGTCCCAAAGGCTTGGCTTTGCTGAGGGTAAAACCCCTTTGGATACCGAAAAACGACTTATGGAGGCACTTCCTAAGGAAAAATGGTCGCATATGCATCACGCAATTATTTTTCACGGCAGGCGTGTTTGCTCTGCAAGAAGCCCTAAATGCGATGCTTGCGTAGTGAGCTCGCTTTGTAAATACTATAACTCGAGAAAGAGAGGTTAAAATGTTTGTAGATAAAGAGAGAATTTCCTTAAAATCAGGTGACGGTGGAAGCGGAGTTACCTCATTTCTTCGCTATAAGGGTGTAGCAAACGGCGGTCCTGACGGCGGTGACGGCGGAAGAGGCGGTCACATATATTTTATTGGTGACAGACATAAGACCACGCTTATAGATTTCCATTTCAAGCATAAGTACGTTGCAGAAAACGGAGGCAAGGGCGAGCCGAACAAATGTCACGGTAAAAACGGGCAGGATTTATATATTCCCGTTCCTCTCGGCACAGTTGTCAAGGATGCTGAAACGGAGAGGATTATTTGTGATATTTATTACGACGGACAAACCCACCTCGTTTTAGAGGGAGGTAACGGCGGTAAGGGCAACGTGCATTTCTGTACGTCAAGAAGACATGCTCCGCACTTTTCACAAACGGGTGAAAAAACCGAGCTTCGCCGTGTAATATTAGAGCTTAAAACTATAGCTGACGTAGGTCTTATAGGATTTCCTAACGTAGGAAAATCCACCATACTTTCTAAGGTTTCGGGTGCAAAGCCAAAGATTGCAAATTATCACTTTACTACTATGTCGCCAAATCTCGGCGTGGTGGGATTTTATGATGATAGCTTTGTCTGCGCCGATATCCCGGGTCTTATAGAGGGGGCGTCGGAGGGTGCAGGTCTTGGCTTTGAATTTTTAAGGCACATCGAAAGAACGAGAATTTTAGTTCACGTAGTAGATATTTCCGGCGTTGAGGGAAGGGATCCTTACGAGGATTATAAGCAAATAAACGCGGAGCTTAAGGGTTACTCGAAGGAGCTTGCAAAAAGACCTCAAATTATAGTGCTTAACAAGTGCGATATGTACGGCGCGGAAGAAAATATCAGGATTTTCAAAAGAAAAATAAACGGAAGAAGAAAGATATTCACCGTGTCTGCAATAAATGGCGAGGGGCTTGAGGAGGTTGTAAAAACAATAGTAGCAATGCTCAAGGAAATGCCTGCCCCCGCACCTATCGAGCATGAGGAGTTTAAATACGAAAAGGTTGACGTAAGAAAATTTGAGGTTATCTACAGCGAGGAAGACAGCGTTTATGTTGTTGACGGACCGTTGGTTAAGCTTTTAGAGCGCAACGTAGTATTAAACGATATGGATAGCTTAGCGTACATGCAAAAAACTCTCAAGGATTACGGCGTAATCTCCGAGCTTAGGCGCAAGGGCTGTAAGGACGGCGATACTGTAGTTATAGGAGATATAGAATTTTCATTTATTGATTAATAACTAAAAGGAGAAATATAATGTTTACTTCAAAGCAAAGAAGCACCTTAAGGTCGCTTGCTCAAACGATAGAGCCAATCGGTCAAATAGGCAAGGGTGGAATTTCCGATAATATGATAGAGAGCTTTTCTCAAGCCTTAGAAAGCAGAGAAATGATAAAAATAACAGTTCTCAACAATTCCGACGAGGAGGCAAGGTGGGTTGCAGACGAATTAGCCGAGGCACTTAACGCAGAGGTTGTTTGCACTATCGGACACAAGGTTGTTTTATACCGCAAGTCTAATAAAAAGGGTATTAAACATATTGAATTTTAATTTAAGACAATTAAAAGCACCGTTAACCGCGAACGCGTTAACGGTGCTTTAGTTTACAACGTAAATCAAGCTACTCTAAAAAGCTCTTCCCGATATAAGACGGAGCAAAAAATTTTATTGTAATTGCATAAATTAAAAATAAACTGCCAGATATTATATACCAGATAGGGAAGAATACAAATCTGCTCATAATAAGCAAAAATCCACCGTATAAAGCAAATTTTTTAGCTTTACCCTTGTCAAACGTGCCCTTTAGCATACTCAAAAATCCTATTTTTTTGACGTTTGGTACAAAGCCTCCGTCGGGAATAGTACAATGCTTTTTCATGTAGACGAAAAGCTCGCTGAGGGGCAATAGCTTGATTCTGTTTAAAAACCCTTCAGTAAAGGCTATGGCATCGTCGGAAAAGGTCACGCCTACGTAGACAAGATTTTTACCTTGGGGAGTTTTTTTGTAAGCCTCCGTTATACCGCCTGTGGTGATGCTGTCGTAAGTAAAATTGATAAAGAAGAAATCGTCCTCGCAAAGAATACCCGTGTCGGTCATAAACGGCTTTTTACCAAGTCTTTCCAAGGTTAAAAAAACTGTGTTTTTTGCTTTTTCAAAAGGTGATAGGCAAAGCGAGTTGACGCATTTTATATAGCTCTTTTCGTCCTCTCTTTTTACCTTCAGCTTTCCGCGCTTGCTCTTGAGTAATATCATATAGATACAAAAGACTATAATGCTAAAAGGTAGAGATAAAGCTATTGCCTTTGCGTTGTTTTTTAAAAGGTAAAACAAAAAGGTGTAAAACAGCAAAAAGCTTGTGAGCAAGATAAATAGGCAGTCGGAAATCATCGATATTTTAAATTTGAACATATATTGATTATTGTCGCAAAAAATCAATAATAAACTTGAAAATATAAAAAAAATATGATAAAATCTAATTATGAATAAAACGCTTGTGTTTTTTGGCGGAACGTTCGACCCTCCTCATCTTGAGCATGTCAATATGGTAAGGAGTGTCGCAAGGGAAATTTCGCCCGAAAAAATAATAATAATGCCAACGTTTATTCCACCCCAACAAAAAGGTGTTTTTGCCGGCATCTCCCAAGCAAAGAATAGAGCTTTGTGAGGAGGCGTTCAAGGGTATAAAGGGTGTCGAGGTCAGCGATTGGGAAATTCGCCAAAGGGGTAAAAGCTACTCTTATTTAACAATGCAAAGATTAAAGTCAAAATATCCCGACTACCAAATACTGTTTTTAATGGGCACGGACATGCTTTCGTCCTTTGACAGGTGGAAAAACCCGTTGGAAATACTTAAGGTTGCAACACCGTTGCT
This sequence comes from Clostridia bacterium, assembly GCA_017504655.1. Taxonomy (GTDB): domain Bacteria; phylum Bacillota; class Clostridia; order Christensenellales; family Borkfalkiaceae; genus UBA10281. The sequence continues at coordinate 12,705 of JAFVQT010000041.1, forward strand.
TTGTGTAAGAGGTGGCGAGGGTGCATCTAAAAACGCCAGCGCAAATGAATTCAAGCTTAAATTCGGCGTAGAAATTAAAACGCTTAGCTACGAGGGAAATAGACTTTCTTCTACCGACGTAAAGATAGAAAAGCTTTTTTTAAGCGATGTGTCAAATCTTGTAGGAAGTGGCGTAAATCGACTTATAGACAGGTATTCTTTATATAATTACGGCGAAATATCACAATTTGCGGTAAAGAGCCTGAGCTATGAAAGAATAGAGCATACTAAGCACGTTATACGACTTGCTATAAGGTACGCAAAGCTGTTTAACTGCAATTTGGAAAAAACAGTTTTAGCAAGCTTTTTGCACGACATTGCAAAATATTTGAAAGAGGATGACTATCCGCAGTTTGTTCCTCCCAAGGGTGTACCGCATCAGGTTATGCACCAATACCTTGGCGCATTTGTAGCAGAAAACGTTTTAGGCGTTAAGGACAGGCAGGTTTTAAACGCAATCAAGTATCATACAAGCGCAAGACCTAAAATGTCTTTGCTTTCAAAAATAATTTTTACTGCAGATATGCTTGAGGAAAGCAGGACCTACGAAGGCGTAGAAGAAATCAGAAGACTGTCATTTACAGACTTTGACAAAGCGTTCGTTCTTTCAATGAAAAGGTCGCTGGACTACGTTTACGAAAGGGGATGCAAGGTTTATCCTCTTACTCTAAAGGCTTATAATTATTATAAAGGAGATAAATATGGATTCTAAAAAAATGGCAAAGCTTATATGTGACACACTCAAGGCCAAAAAGGCGTACGACGTTATTAAGATTGACGTAAGCGAGCAGACTATACTTGCAGATTACTTTATAATCGCAAGCGGTAAATCTGCACCTCAGGTAAAGGCTTTAGCCGAATACGCTATGGATGCCGTTGAAAAAGAGGGCGGAGAGGTTCGCAGAAAAGAAGGTATGAGCGAGGGCAGATGGATTGTCGTTGACTTTGGCGACGTTATACTTCATGTGTTCCATGACGAAACGAGGCTGTTTTACAATTTAGAAAGGCTTTGGGCAAGCGGAACAAACGTAGAAAAAATAGAAGATTAATTTAATAATAGACTTATACGCGGGCTTTTGTTGTAAAAACACAATAAAAGCCCTTTTGTTTTTAAGTAAGCCCGCTCTAAAATTTCAGAGTTGAGCTTTTCATATCCTCGCCGTCACTTGTGGCAAGGGTAACGTTTTCAGGCTTTAAAACTATTCCGTCAAAGGCAATCTTAGGCGAACGCTTTTTTCTCGGCTTGGGTTTTTGCTTGTTCTCCGTCTGCTTAACGAGGTAAATTTTTGGCTCGGGCGCAGTGCACTCGTTTAAGCTTTTCTCGTCTGTGCGATTTTTTTCAACCCATAAAAAGGTTGCTTTTATTATGACCGCCAGACCTATGCAAAAGCCCAGAATCATGGTTATAAGCAGTATTCCTTCAAAAAACCCCGGCATATTTTTTCTCCTTTTTGATGAGTCAATTATAACCTCTGTGACAGATAGTAAATTAGTAAATTTAGTCGAAAAAGAGGATGTTTGGTCGGTCGGTTTAAATATACGTTAAAATTTTCAGATATGTGCGTAAAATTCCGTTTAAAAGCAAATTAAACTTCACATAATATTTACGAGGTGAAAATATGACGGAAACAATTGTTAAAAGTGATGCTATAGCTATAGAGGACGGTCAAATCAACGGCGAAGCCGAAAAGCATAACGTGCAAAATGATGGGAATATCTCAAAAGGCTTCAATTTGGATAAAACCGCTGTGATTTTCGGGCAAAGCGAAGAGGATATAAGCAAGGAGTTTAAGGAGTTCAAGGCGTTAAAGCTTTTTCGCAGGATTGACGTAGATTTAACGGGGATAAGAGATAATTTGCTTTTAAAGCAGAAGATTGAGGAGTCATTAAAATTCGGCTTTGGCAACGTCGTGGTAAATCCCAGACAGATTAAATACGCAAAGAGATTTTTAAAGGGCAAAAGGGTTGGCGTGTACGCTGCAGTTTGCTTTCCTTACGGTGAAGAGCTTTACGGAGTTAAGAAATATGCAGTTAAAAAAGCCATGGAGGAGGGGGCAGACGGAGTGTATTTGCCTCTCAGCACGTCAGATTTGAAAAGCGGTAAAATAGAGCAGGTAAAAAGAGAGCTTTTTAAAATCGTAAAAAGATACAAGCGCAAAAAGATTTTTGCCATTGTAGAAATCAGCGAGCTTAATTTTGCGAGCACCGAAAAAATAGTAAAAACCTTGCTGAAAACAAAGGTTTCGGGCATAGTTTCGGGTACGGGGCATTCGCTGTATTTAAAGCCCTTTGCAAGCGCGTCTGATCTGCATTCACTCTCCGGTGGCAAAAGGACGGTTGTAGCTTGCACAAACACCGAAAAAAGCAGAGAGGTGGTTAGTCTTTTTTCTGTTGCGGACAGAGTGTTTTTAAAAAATGCGCCTAAGATTGCTTTAGAGCTTAAGGCAGGTTTGGAATTTTGATAAAATATACTTTACAAAAAGTATATATAAAATATACTTTACAAAAAGTATATATAAAATATACTTTACAAAAAGTATATATAATGATAAAATATAGCAGTAAAATCTTTGGGGCGGAGTGAAATTCTCCACCGGCAGTAACAGTCTGCGAAAGCCGTGCTTGGCTTTGATTGGGTGAAAATCCCAAACCGACGGTAAGCTTGTTTAAGTCAAGTCCGGATGAGAAAAGATTGTAAGGCTTGTTTTAGTCACGCCCCGTGGTTTTCCACGGGGTTTTTTCAAGCTTTATCCCCATGCGGAGGTAAAAATGGAAAGTAAAAAAGAATTTTTCAGCGCAAAGCGAATTGCAATTTTGGGCACAATGACGGCGGTGGCTTATCTTCTCACCCTGATAAGCTTTCCAATATTTCCCATGGCGCCCTTTTTAATGCTGGATTTTTCATTTGCAATAATGCTTCTTGCGGGCTATATGTTAGGACCGTTGTCTGCCGCTATTATAGTTGTTGCGGTAAATTTGCTCGGGGCGATAGGCTCCTCGGGTGGAATAACGGGCGCGCTTGCAAATACTGTTACGGCTACAGTTTTTGTAGTCATTCCATCGCTGGTATACAAGTATAAAAAGGGATTGAAATGGGTAATTTTAGTGCTTTGCGCGTGCATAATTTTGCAGTGTGCGGTAGCTCTGCCTATGAACAGATACGTAACATTTTACATATTCCACATTGAAGATCCTGCAGGGCTTTTTGCAAAGGTATGGTGGTGCATATTGCTTTTTAATTTGATCAAAGGTGTTGCAAACGGATTGATTACCGTTCTTTTGTATAAAAGACTTAAAAATCTGCTTGGCAAATTCTTGTAAAAGGCGTATAATTAGGCTATGGAAATTATAACGAAATCATTTGAAGAAACTATCCAAGTTGCGATGGAATATACAAAAACTCTATCTCAAGGCGACGTAGTCATTTTAGACGGAGATATGGGCGCAGGCAAAACCGTTTTTGCAAAGGGGGTTGCAAGGGCTCTTGGAATAACCGATGAAATTACAAGTCCGACCTATGCCTATATGAACGATTACGACGGCAAGCTTTATCATTACGACTGTTATCGTTTGTCCTCGGGTGAGGATGCAGAGGCGTTGGGGCTTACCGACTATTTTTATATGAGAGGAATTTGCGTTATTGAATGGGCGCAAAATATTGCTGATGCCTTGCCAAGAAATATAAAAAGGGTTAAAATAGAAAAAATAGACGAGGGCACAAGGAAGATTATTTTATGAAGTATTTGGCTTTTGACACCAGCGGTAGCCGTTTAACGGTTGCATCCGGTGGAAATAAGAAGATTATTTTAGATATGCAGGAGTGTTTCCATTCTCATTCTGTCGTTTTGATGGAGCAAATAGAGAGCTGTCTTTTAAAGGCAGAGGTTGATCTTAAGGATATCGACGTTTTTGCATGCTCTGTTGGCCCGGGCTCGTTTACGGGCATCAGAATAGGTGTGTCTACTGCAAAGGCATTTGCCTATGCTTTATCTAAAAAGGTGCTTGGCGTAACCTCTTTTGAGTCGCTTGCATACAATGTTGTAGAAAAGGTTAAAAAGCTTACCGTAATAGATGCTAGGCACGATAACTTTTACGTGTGTGGCTTTGATGAGAATAACGCTGTAATAATAGAGCCTTGTTTTAAAACAAAACAAGAAATAATCGACTTATATAAAGACTTTTTGATTGTTTCCGATGTAAAAATCGACGGATTGGAGTCTGTTGTTGGCGATATGGCGCAGGGTTTTGTAGAGGCTGTTGAGCATAGGCTTTGCGAGTCTAAGGATGATAGAGAGAGCTTGGTTCCTCTATACGTTAAGAAGAGTCAGGCGGAGGAAGAGGTTCAATGCTGAAATTAAGAGCTTGGGCGGTTTCAGACCTTGACAGAATAGGCGAAATCGAGCAGTCCAGCTTTTCAGACCCGTGGTCCGGGCAAATGCTGGAAGGTGCTTTTCGCTCGCTAAACTTCATAGGCTTTGTGTTAGAGGAAGAGTCGAGGGTCGTAGGTTATATCGGCGGAGGTCACGTCTTAGACGAGGGCGAAGTGTTTTTGGTTGCTGTTGACAGCCAAAGCAGAAATAAGGGCTATGGAAAAATGCTTGTCAACGAGTTTATAAGAAGCTGCTTGGACTACGGTGTGAAAAGAGTTTTTCTGGAAGTTCGCAGGTCTAACACCACTGCAATAGCGTGCTACACCTCTTGCGGGTTTATAAAAATTGCCGAAAGAGCAAGATATTACGGTGATGGCGAAGATGCAATTATAATGGAGAAAAAAATATAAAAAGGTTAAAAGGCGAAAGGTTTATAGACGTCGGCTTTGGCAAGCCTCTTTTGATGCTTCACGGCTACCTTTCTTGTAAAGAAAGTTTTATCTCTCAGATAAATTTCTTTTCGAGATTTATGCGCGTTATCGCGATAGATATGCGTGGCTTCGGCAAAAGCGAGGAGATGGATTATCCTTACTCGTTAGACGACTACGTTTCAGAGGTGGAAGGTATTCTAAATGAAATCGGTGAAGAAAGGGTCGACGTGCTTGCCCATTCGTTTGGTGCAAGGGTTGCGATAAGGCTTGCATACAAGGATAAGAGAATAGATAGAATAGTTTTTACAAGCGCTGCGGGCTTAAAGCCCAGAAGAGGTTTAAAATACTTCTTCAGAAGGGCGTCTTTTTTTATACTCAAAAGGCTTGTAAAAAGAGAAAAGCTTAAATTTTTGTATTCGGAGGATTACAGAAACTTACCTGAGGTCAAAAAGAAAAGTTTTCAAAAAATAGTAAACGAGCATTTGGATAAAGAGGCCAAAGAGCTTACTAACAAATGTCTTTTGATTTTTGGCAAAAAGGATAGGCAGACTCCCTTGTATATGGCATACCGTATGAAAAAGCTTGTAAAGGAGTCACGGCTTACGGTGATGGGTGACTGTGGACATTTTTGCTTTGCTGAAAAGCCCGATGAGTTTAACGGAGAGGTGTTCAGATTTTTAATGGGGAACAGTAAATGCACGTAGAAAGCTGTATAATAGCCTTTAGCTTAGGCGTTTTTACGTTTAGTCTTTTCTCCTTTAAATCGTTTGCAATTTTTCAGCAGTGCTCGTATAGAATCGGTGAGTTTTTGTTTGCGATTTTTAGAGAAAGGTGTGATGAAATTTGCCGTTTATTGACTTATAGCTTGGCTTTTGGTCTAATTTTGCCATTTTCGGGTCTTGCGGTTAAGCTTGGTCAGGTATACTTTGCCGTGGTGTTTGCTTGTTTATGTATAATTTTCAGCGGTATATATTTTTGCAAAAGCGAGATTATAAAGCCGCCTAAATTTACAAGAAGATACGTTAGGATTTTTTGCACTTCTGCTTTGATGTACGGGCTATATACCGTAGCCGTACTTTATCTTGCAAGCAGTTTAAGATACGGTGTATATATTTTTTTAATTGCCTTTGCACTGCTTACCGTGCTTAGCCCCTTTTTTATATGCCTCGGTAAAACCGTTAATTATCCGTATGATAAAATCAGGTATGAGCTTAGCAAGCTTATCTGCAATAGGAGATTGAATAAAAGCGCAGGCTTGATTAAAATAGGTATAACGGGGAGCTTTGGAAAAACGTCCGTAAAAAACTATCTTGCCGGCATGCTTTCGGTTAAATACAAGGTGCTAAGCACCCCGAAATCCTTTAATACTCCACTTGGTATTTGCAGGGCTGTAAAGGGTATAGACACAAATTGCGACGTTTTTATCGCAGAGATGGGTGCAAGGTATAAAAACGATATTAAAGAGCTTTGTAAAATTGTTTGCCCAAGTATAGGTGTTGTTACCGGTATAGCATGTCAGCACACTGCAACGTTAGGTGATATTGATGGGGTAAAAAGGGCTAAAAATCAACTCATAGAGGCTCTTCCGCAAAGCGGTTTTGCGGTTTTTTCTTCGCAAACTCCAAAGTCACAGCAGATGTTCGAAGAGGCAAAATGCTTAAAATATTCTGTTGGCAGGGATATGAAAGACTATGTTTATTACAGGAATTTCAAGCAATATAAGGACGGCATACGCTTTGAAATCGTCGTTGATGAAATGAGCTACAGGACGTTTGCTCCACTTCTTGGAGAGCATAACGCTACGAATATTTGCTTAGCCGCAGCTGTTGCTCTGAGGCTGGGTATAAAAATCGAGCAGATACTCTCTGTTATACCTACATTAAGGGCAGTAGAGCATAGAGCCGAGATGACCGTATCCAATAACGGTATAACGGTTATAGACGACGGATACAACGGCAATATAGACGGAATAACATCTACAGCAAGGGCGGTAGATTGCATAGACGGATATAAAATTGCAATCACGTCGGGTGTAGTAGAGGTCGGTAAAAATTCCCGCCAAATTAATTATGAGGTAGGCAGGATATTATCAAGGCATTTTAATTTGGTAGTAGCTGTGGGGGTAAACTCATCGGCGATAAAAGAGGGTGCTGAAAAGCAAGCGGAGGTAATTTGCGTCGGCAAAACTCAAGAAACTGCAGATATAATACAAAAGCGGGCAAAATCGGGTGACGTCGTTGCCTTTTTCAACGATTTGCCTGATAGATATTAGAGTATAGCGGAGGTTGCTTTTTGAAAAACGTACTCGTATTTTTTGGTGGAGAGAGCTGTGAGCACGACGTTTCGGTAATTACGGGCGTTATGGCCTTTAATGCGATTGATACAGACAGATATAATCCGATAGCCGTATACGTTGCAAAAAACGGCAGGTGGTATACGGGCGATAGATTAAACGACGTGTCGGCTTTCAAAAATTTAAATTATAAAAATTTGCAAGAGGTTGCAATCTTTAGTGGGGATAAAAGCCTATATCGGATAAAAAGAGGTAAGATTAAAAGCATATGCGAAATTTATTCCGCGGTAAATTGCTGTCACGGAGGAAGCGGAGAGGGCGGTGGGTTGTATTCTGTTTTAAAGCTGAGCGGTATACCTTGTACGTCCGCAAGCGAGTTTGCCTCTGCACTTGCAATGGATAAGGAGTTTACAAAGCTTGCATTAAAAAGTATAGGTGTGCGTTGCCTCCCTTGTGTCAGGATAAACAGAGAAAACTATTATCTGAAGAGCCAATCGGCAATAGAACTGATAAAGGCAAAAATAGGCTTTCCGCTTATAATAAAGCCGTCTAAGCTTGGCAGCAGTATTGGCATAACCGTTGCATCTGATCTTTCTGAGCTGGAAAGAGCCTTGGCCGTTGCCTTTACGTATGACGAAAAGGTAATAGTCGAAAGGGCAATGGTGGGCTTTAGAGAGATAAACTGCGCAGCAAAAAGAGTGGGTGGAGAAATAGCGGTGTCCGAGTGTGAGGAGCCGGCGGTTTCAGGTCAAATGCTTACCTTTGACGATAAATACAAACTGCCTGCAGAAAAGGAATTTCCTGCCAAAATAGATGCAAAAATTTCAAACAAAATAAAAGAAGTGACCTCTGCCATATATAAAAGGCTAGGCTTTTCGGGTGTGATTCGCGTCGATTTTATCGTTTGTGATGACGAGGTTTTAGTCAATGAAATAAACGCCGTTCCGGGCTCTTTGGCATACTATTTATTTTGCAAAAGCACCGAAGAGTTTTCGGTGTTTTTAAGCGAGCTGATTGAAGAAAGTGTAGACGAGGCAATGGGCTTAAAGCAGAATAAAACAACCTTCGAAAGTGGAATTTTAAACTTGTCATCAGGTAAGATTCATAAGTAAAAGTAACGCTATATGGCGATAAATGACAAAATTTTGACGAAAAAGGTGAATTTTTGTCATTGGTAAAAACTGCTTGCAAAAAAAGTCGATAAGTAGTATAATCTTATATCGGTGGATATAATGGTTAAAAAATTTATTGCTATTTTTTGCATAACGGTATTGACAGTTTTTTCTGCGTGCTCAAAAAATAAAGAGTCTGTTAAAGAGAGCGTAGAGGTCAGCGATTTGTCTTTATTCCTGCAAGTCGTTCAAGGCGTCGAGGAAGCGGATAGCTTTTACACGGTGGCAGAGGGCTGCACGAAATCCGTGGGAGTAAAGCAAAAAATTTCTGCAAGGCGGTACGTCATAGGCGACACGCTGTTTAAAGAATCTATAAGCTATTCCGGCATCGTGAAGGTTGCAAATCAGACGTACGTTTCCTCAGGGAAATATTTACTGAGAGAGAGTAAAAAGGTTTCCTCCGTCAGCGACGTTGAGTGGGAGGACACGGCAACAGATTTAGGCGAGAGCGAGTATTTAAGCAGGTACGGCTCGGTAATTTTGGGGCTTAACAATTATATTTTAAACGAGCAAACTGTTACGGGTATATCGCTCACGAAGGGTGACGTTTACGAGTTTGTCGTAACGGCAGACGTTGTTGAATCTACAAAACATATTGTAAAGGAAATGCGTACTAACGCAAATAGCAAGGAGGACCCTATATTTACCTCTGTAAAGATGACGGTTAAAACTACAAAGTCGTTAGAGGTTATAAGCGTTAAATACGAGTGCTCGTACAAAATAAAGATCGCCGTCTTGGGTAAAGTGGAATGCAGTGAGGACATGACAGAATATTTCTACGGCTTTAATCAGACTGAAAGCTTTCCGGAGCAAAGCTTTTTCAATTCGTTTCTTTAGCAGTAAAGCTCCAATTCAATTAAAAGCAAGCTTTAGCGTTGGGCAGATAGCCTCGACGCTATTTTTTTTGCCTTGATAACATCAGAGGCTCACCGTGATTAAAAATGTAAAAAACCTTATAAAATTTTAAAAGAGCCTTGACAATCTCCTTTTTTAATTAGTATAATTAAAACAGCAAAAACCCAATCAGGAGGAAAATCAAAATGGCAAAATCAAGATATATCGGCGATTATCCCGTAATAGGTATTCGTCCTATAGTAGATGGCAGACGTGGACCAATGCAGCTTCGTGAAAGCCTTGAAGGTCAAGTAATGGCGATGGCCAACGCTGCAAAAAAATTGTTTGAGGAAAATCTTTTCTATTCAAACGGCGAGCCTGTAAAGGTTGTTATGGCAGATACCTCTATCGGCCGTGTGCCCGAGGCTGCAGCATGTGCGGACAAGTTTAAAAAGGAAGGCGTTGACATAACCTTATCGGTAACTCCGTGCTGGTGCTACGGTAGCGAAACTATGGATATGGACCCAAATACAATAAAGGCTGTTTGGGGCTTCAACGGTACCGAAAGACCGGGCGCAGTTTATCTTGCTGCGGTGCTTGCAGGTCACGCACAAAAGGGACTTCCCGCATTTGGCATTTACGGCCACGAGGTGCAGGACAGAGATATGGTTACCACCATTCCCGACGACGTAAAGGAAAAGCTTCTCCGTTTTGGTAGAGCTGCAGTTGCGGTTGCTACTATGCGCGGTAAGTCTTACCTTCAAATCGGCTCGCAATGTATGGGTATTGCAGGCTCTATTATCGATCAGGATTTTATGGAGTCTTACCTTGGCATGAGAGTAGAGTCTGTTGACGAGGTGGAAATTCTCCGCCGTATGGAAGAGGGTATTTACAACGAAGAGGAATATCAAAAGGCCCTTGCTTGGACTTTAGAGCATTGCAAGATGGGTAGAGATGATAACCCTGAATCGGTTGAATTTTTAGGCGAAACACGCCGTATTAAGTTTACCGACGAAGAAAAGCAAAAGCAGTGGGAATTTACTGTTAAAATGTACTGCATTATAAAAGACCTTATGGCAGGCAATCAGAATCTTCCCGACGCTTTCGTAGAGGAAAAGGTTGGTCACAATGCAATTGCAGGCGGTTTCCAAGGTCAAAGACAGTGGACAGACCACTGGCCAAACTGCGACTACCCCGAGGCTCTTTTAAGCTCTACCTTTGACTATCAAGGCGCAAGAGAGCCGTACACCTTAGCTACCGAGAACGACGTTTTAAACGGGCTTGGTATGTTATTTATGAGACTTTTGACTCACAGAGCTCAAATATTTGCCGACGTAAGAACGTATTGGTCGGGCGAGGCTACCGAAAGAGTTACAGGCTATAAGCTTAAGGGTAAGGCTAAAGAGTCTAACGGTATTATTCACCTTTTAAATTCGGGTGCGGCTTGCTTGGACGCTTGTGGTGAGTGTAAGGACGAAAACGGCAATGCCATTATGAAAAAGTGGTGGGAGGTTACCGACGAGGATATCAAGAAGATGACCGATGCAACCGTATGGTGCGAGGCGGGCTTTGATAACTTCCGTGGCGGCGGTTTCTCAAGTCACTATACGACTAAAGCTGAAATGCCATGCACAATGATAAGACTTAATCTTGTAAAGGGCTTAGGTCCCGTGCTTCAGATAGCCGAGGGCTGGACTGTTCATCTTCCCGACGAGGTATCGGATACCTTAATGGAAAGAACAAACCCAACCTGGCCTTGTACTTGGTTTGCTCCACGTTGCGACGGAAAAGAGGGTAGCCCGTTCAAGACTGCTTACGAGGTAATGCAGAATTGGGGTGCTAACCACGGCGCAATTTCTTACGGACATATCGGTGCAGACCTTATTACAATGTGTTCTATGCTTCGTATTCCCGTATGTATGCATAATGTTCCCGAAGACGATATTTACCGTCCTGCATGCTGGAATGCTTTCGGTATGGATAAGGAAGGTCAGGATTACAGAGCTTGTAAGGCGTATGGTCCTATGTACAAAAAAGTTTAAAGGCATATAAACTGCGTTATACTTTGTTTCTAAAAAGCGATAGCAACTGGGATGACCAACAAGGTCTATCCCACCTGCTATCGCTTTTTGAGCCTTGTCTAACTTGTTTCTATGCCTTTAAACCTCACTCTATAAGGGTGTGATAACACAAGGGTGGAGCGTTGCGCTCCTAACCAACAAGGTCTATTGTGTCTTGTGTCGCAAAGTGAGCCTTGTCTTGCTCGTATCTAAACTTTTAAATACGTGCTTTATTTAAGCGAGTAAATTGGGAGTGGTGTAAGCCACTCCCTTTTTTAAGTCTAACTACGGCATAGGGCGTTAGTATTATAAATACTAGCGCTTTTTTTTAAATTCTAAAGCAATTGACAAACATAAATTTTTATGTTAAAATACCTTGGTCGAGTCGGCTGTACGGTTGCGGGGGAGTAATCCCACGAGGAAAGTCCGAGCTCCACACGGCAGGATGCCGCCTAACGGACGGTGAAGGTGACTTTAAGGAAAGTGCAACAGAAAATTACCGCCAACGCAAGTTGGTAAGGATGAAAAGGCGAGGTAAGAGCTCACCGCTTCTGCGGAGACGTGGAAGGCTGTGTAAACCCCATCCGGAGCAAGATAGGGGCAGTCCATAAGATAGCCGGTCGGGACTGCCTGCAAAACGTCGCTCGAGCTTGTCGGCAACGGCAAGCCTAGATAGATAACCGTATTAAATGACAGAACTCGGCTTATAGGCCGACTCGCAAAATTAAAAATTACACCCCATAATGCGAACAGTTGAAAAATAATCGCCTTATAGGGGTGTTTTTTTGTTTAAATTTTTAAATAAGTCTTTACAAAACAAAAATTTTATTATATAATTATATATAATAACCTATTAAAAGGGGTAGTATGCCTTTATGAAGAAGCTGATTTTGGCCAGTGCATCGCCAAGGCGTAAGCAGATTTTATCAGATGCCGGCTATGCTTTTGAGATTATAACCAGTGACAAAGAGGGGGAGATTGATAAAATCACTCCGCCCGATAAATTTGCAGTGAGATGCGCTATAAACAAGGGTGAGGATGTGTTTTCTAAGCTCGACGGTGACGTGGTGGTGCTTTCTGCTGACACTGTAGTTGCTTTCGACGGTAAGATTTTTGGCAAGCCGGAGGATAAAGCAGATGCAGAGCGTATGCTCAGGCAGCTTTCCGGCAACACTCATGAGGTAATAACCGGCTATGCTATTCTTTCAAAAAATATGAGGCAAACGGGTAAGGTAATAACAAGGGTTACCTTTAACAATTTACCTGACGCGGTTTTAAACGCTTATCTCGAAAGCGGACTGTGGCAAGGTAAGGCGGGTGCTTACGGAATACAGGACGGCTATCCTTTGGTTGAAAAATTCGAGGGAGATTACGACAACGTGGTAGGGCTTCCCATAAAAGAGATAGACGAAGCGATAAAGGAGTTTTTAAAATGAGAAACAACGTTATAGCAATTGATTTAGGTAGTACGAATACCAATATTTATAAACTTGGTGAGGGCATCGTTTTAAGTGAGCCAAGCGTAGTCGTCTGCGATTCCTCAAGAAGAGATAAGGTGAAGTCTGTCGGTGCAGAGGCTAAAAAGAGGCTTGGCAAAACGGTAAACGCCAACGAGGTCAGATTTCCTGTTTGGGAGGGGCAGATTTTGGATGACAGACTTGCCACCCAAATGGTAGATATGTTTTTAAATAAAATAACCTTAAACAAGCTTGGGCTTAGACCTCAGGTATTGCTTTCCGTGCCGTGCGGGGTAGAGGGCAACGAGATTAAAAGGTTTGAAAAGGTTTTAAACGGTGCAGGTGTTTACACCATAACCTGTGTGGAATCGCCGATTTTAACCGCATTAGGTCTTGGCGTGCCAATAACCGATTCAACTCCTTGCTTTATAATAGACGTCGGTGGCGGAACGACCAACATAGCTGCCGTTTCCTTAGACGAGGTAATTGCAGGTGTCAACGTTAATATGGGCGGTAGAAATATCGACGCCATGATAATTGACAGTATCGAGAAAAATTACGGCTTAAAGATAGGCCATTTAACCGCAGAATATATCAAGTGTGAAATAGGCAGTCTTTTCGAGCACGATTCTATGAGGGTTGACGTAAACGGCAGAGACGTTTATACGGGTAAGCCTAGAGCTATTTCTATCGGCTCAGAGGATATAAGAAGACCCATACAGCTTTTCTTCGATAAGATTTTTGAAATTACAGAAATGCTTATGGCAAAGCTTTCTGCAGAGGTTTCTGCCGAAATACGCCAGTCGGGTATTTTCTTTGCGGGTGGGAGCAGTAAAATTCCGGGGCTTAGTGACTACGCTACCGAAAAGCTACTTATTCGTACCACCTGCTTTGAGAACCCCGAAAATGCTACCGTACTCGGCGGCGGTATCGTTGCAGGGGACAAGCATCTGACTAAAAAATTAAAACTTATACGTAAATAAACGGCTTATAGCCCCACTTTTGCATGTTTTCTTTTGCAGGAGGGCGGATGGGTCTGTAAATCATAACAATTCTACGGCGGGTTAAGACTATGAATAAGGTTAATTACGACAATTTATTTAAAGAAACCGTTAAAGGCTTTAACGGAGAAAAAAAGACCCTTCTTTTGCATAGCTGCTGTGCGCCTTGCTCAACGGCAGTGCTTGAAAAGGTTACTCCGTATTTTGACGTAACAGTTTTCTTTTTTAACCCAAATATAACTGAGAGTGAAGAGTATTATCTCAGATTAAGTGAGCAAAAAAGGTTTTTGAAAGAGGCGTATGACGGTAGCGTCAAGCTCATAGAGGGCAGGTATTTTTCCCGCGAGTTTTTCTATATGGCAGAGGGCTATGAAAAAGAGCCTGAGGGTGGCGCAAGATGCAAGCTTTGCTTTGAAAGCAGACTTGCGGAAACGGCAAAGGTCGCTAAAGAGGGTGGCTACGGTTACTTTGCAACTACGCTTACGGTAAGTCCTCATAAAAATGCAGAGCTTATAAACGGCATTGGCGAAAAGCTCTCACAGGAAACGGACGTAAGATGGCTTTATGCGGATTTTAAAAAGGAAGAGGGCTACAAGCGTTCTATTGAAATTTCAAAGCAGTACGAGCTTTACCGCCAGAGGTATTGCGGGTGCCTGTATTCAAAATACGCGCACATAAAAACGGAGGACGAGAATTGAGAATTATAGCAGGCAAGCATAGAGGCAGGGTGCTTAAGGAGTTCAAGGGCAGAGAGGTGCGCCCTACTGCCGATAGGGCAAAGGAGGCTATCTTTAATATCTTACAAACGGAAATTAGGGGCTCTTCCTTTCTCGATTTGTTTTGCGGAACGGGCAATATGGGAATAGAAGCAATTTCCCGCGGTGCGGCAAAGGTAGTAATGGTCGATCTTTCCAAGGATAGCGTAGCTCTTGCAAGGGCAAACCTTGAGATGATAAAAGAGGATGCATCCGTTTTTTGCACGGATGCGCTGTCTTACGTTTTATCCTCGCGTGAAAAATTCGATATAATTTTTCTTGACCCCCCTTACCAAATGAATGCAACACCCGTTTTAGAGGCAATTGCAAAGAGCGGTATTTTAGCCGAAGAGGGGGTTGTGATTTACGAGCATTCAGAGAATTTTAAGGTTGGCGAAATCGATTGCTTAGATCACTTAAATACCAGAAAGTACGGCATAGCCAAATTTGAATTTTATGGAGTAAAATTATGAGAGTAGCAGTGTTTGCAGGTACGTTTGACCCCGTTACCAGCGGTCACGAGGAGATAATAAAAAAGTCGTCGCTTTTATTCGACGAGCTTATAGTTGCCCTTTGCGTAAACGTAACAAAAAGGGCTATGTTCAGTGCAGAAAAAAGGCTGGAGCTTTTAAGAGCTGTTTGCGAAAAATATAAAAACGTAAAGGTCGTTTATCATGAGGGCTTGCTCGTTGACCTTATGAAGGAGCACGGCGCAATTTATAACGTAAGAGGTCTCAGAAACGGAAAAGATTACGATTACGAAACAGAAATGAATTTTATCAATGCGGATTTAATGCCGGAGATAGTAACAGTTTATCTGCCATGCAGTGCAAAAAATATAAGCGTCAGCTCAACTGCGGTAAGAGAGCTTCTGACCTTTAAGAAGAATGTTTCCAAATACTTACCTAAAGAAATAGTTGATAAGTTAGATTAAAAGTATAAGGCAAAATACAAAGCTTAAAATTGCCTGAATAGTTTTAGAAAGACAAAAAACCTTAATGTTTGCATTTGCCCTTGTTAAAAATATAATAGACTGAGCCCAAACGGAAATCCCCCCAAAGGATATAAGCGCAGAGGCAAAAGCCGGGCTATAGGTCGATAATTTGCATAATGAAAGGGCTTTACATCCACGCGTGCACTCTATAAGTCCGTATAAAAATGCGTTTGATACGTCTTTTTCTACGGCTACAGACATCAATTTCGTTAAAGGTGAAAATAAAGCAACGTCTTGAGCTATATCGGCGACAACGCTGAATACACACACGAACCCGCCAACCAGGGCTACGGATATTACAGAGGAATAAACGCTGTCGTATAGTAGGTTGTCGCTTTTGCTTGGTGAAACAAGCCGTCCTGATGAAGGGATTTCACTGCCTACAAATCTGAAAATAAGCCCGCAGCAAAAGGCGGAGACTACGTGTGAGAGTAAAATAACAACTGCAATTTTTTTATTTCCGAACATTCCGATGCCTACGCCGGAAACTATAAATGCCGGTCCCGACGTTGAACACAGTGCAGACAGTCTTGTCGCTTCGTCTTCGGAAATTATCCCGTTTTCACTTAAGTCGGCGATGATTCTTGCTCCAACGGGGTAGCCGGATAAAAGACTCATAATAAATGCGTAAGCTCCCGCTCCCCCTGCTTTGAACAGAAATTTGAACGGCTTTTGCATAATCCTTGAAATAAAGCCTGTCAGTCCCAATGCGGAGAGCAAGGATGTAAAAAAGAAAAAGGGCAGGAGCGAGGGTACGATCACAACTGCCCAAAGCTTCAATCCTTCAAACGCGCTTTTTACGTATCTTTCGGGTTTTAAAAGTATAAAAAATAAGCACGACAACAGAAGTGCAATAACAATAAATTTAAAAAATTTCTTCATACTTTAAGGTATTCAAAGGAATAAGTATGTAGAAATCAATCGGTAAAATTATGTACGATTTATTTGACACGTTACAGGAAAATCAAAAAAAAGCAGAGCAGCAGCCCTTAGCCGAGAGAATGCGCCCTCAGTCGCTCAGAGAGTTTTTAGGGCAAAGCCATATATGCGAGGAGAACAGCCTTTTAAGACGGGCAATTTCCTTAGATAAGGTTGGCAGCTGTATTTTTTGGGGGCCTCCGGGCACGGGTAAAACCACGCTTGCCAATATTATAGCAAATTCCACGAGTGGAAATTTTGTAAAATTGAACGCCGTATCGAGCGGTGTTGCCGATGTAAAAAAGGCTGTAGAAGAGGCTTCGGGCAATTTGAAGATGTTTGGCAAAAAGACCTATCTTTTGCTCGACGAGTGTCACCGCTTCAGCAAGACTCAGTCAGACAGCCTACTGCCGGCAATAGAGAACGGCACTATCATATTTATAGGCTCAACGACAGAAAATCCATACGCATCCATGACACCGGCAATAGTATCCAGATGCAGGGTATTTGAGTTTAAGCGTTTAGATAAGGAAACTGTGAAAAAAGCCCTCAATAAGGCGATTATCGACAAAAAGCGTGGCTACGGACAGCTGGACGTAGAGGTGGAAGAGGACGCTTTGGAGCATATCGCATCAATGAGTGCGGGCGACATGCGTACGGCGTATAACGCGTTAGAGCTTGCCGTTTTAACGACTCAAGGCGATGATAGCGGTAAGGTCAGGGTGACCTTAAAGGACGCAGAGCAGTCAATTCAGCGGAAGGCTCTTTCCTACGATGAAAATTCCTATTACGATATGCTCAGCGCGTTTTGCAAATCGCTCAGGGGCAGTGACAGTGATGCTGCACTGTACTATGCGCATAGGCTGATAGAGGGTGGCTGTGATCCCCTTCTTCTTGCAAGGAGGTTGGTTGTTCACTCGGCAGAGGACGTAGGTATGGCAGACCCCAACGCAATGGTGGTTGCAACCTCGGCGCTGACTGCCTTTCAAAGCATCGGATATCCCGAGGGGCTTATTCCCTTATCGCAAGCTATCATATACGTTTGCGAGGCGCCGAAGTCTAACACCGTAATTATAGCGATGGGGGAGGCGCAGTCCGCTGCAAAAAGCGCGAAGGACGACACGGTGCCACCTCATCTCAGAAATTCGGTGTTTGCAGACAGTGATGCAAAGGCTCGCAGCAGGCAGTATAAGTATCCGCACGATTTTGGCGGATACGTTGAGCAACAGTATTTACCCGACTCGCTTGTGGGCAGTGTTTTTTACCGGCCTACAGACAACGGCTTTGAAAAGCGCGTTAAAGAAATCAGAATGGAAAAGGGTAAAAAATAATAATTTTTCAAAAAGAAGTTAAATATTCCTTTATAAAAGGAATTTTTGATTTTCACTTTACATTTACAGTGTACTGTGATAAAATGAACAGAGAATAAAGCGAGATTTCGCAAAAACAGAGGATTAAGACATGGAAGATATGATAAGAGAGGATGGCGGTAGCCAATTCACCTTACAGGCACTTTTCAAGGAATTGAAAAAGAAGCTTCTTTTAGTTGTTGCAATCGTGCTTTTATGCACGGCTGCAGGCGGTGTTTTCGGCGCGTTCGTTGTTGATACCAAATACACGTCTAACGCAACGATGATAGTAAACGTAGGCAACGAGGGAACGCTGGCGGAGGCGCAGAGCTTGGCTACGGCGTTAAAGTCTATTACCGAGCCTGAAAACGACGCTATATATAACTCGACGATAACCACGTTTAACGCAAAGCATCCTGACAGTAAAATTACGTTAGAGGAGCTTAAAAGCTCTGTAAGTGTTACATCAAACTCAATGCTTTTAAACCTGACTATCGTTTCAACGAATGCCGAGGCGAATTTGATTCTCGACGAATTTATGCGACAAATCAGGCGATTTGCAAACGAAGAGGTTACAAACGACGGTGTAACCACGTACAGATATCCTCTTTTTGCAGAAAAGGTCGACGTTATTTCTTATGCGAGCAAGCCCGTAAGCGATGCAAAGACTAAGGTTTTCAAGCACATGGCACTTTTCTTTATAGTAGGTGCGTTTGGCTCTATGCTTTTAGTTTTATTGAGCGTTTTACTCAACAACACCTATGCAGACAAGTCCTCGTTCGAAAGAGATTACGACATAGACGTTTTAGCTACTCTCGAAGATATCAGATTCTTGGATTTAGAGGATGCTGCTCAAAAAGCAGAGGAGGTTGTATAGTATGAATAAGATGAAGAATTTAACAGGATTATTTAGAAAGAAAAGACCTAACCTCGGTGCTAAAATTATGATAACCAAGGGCGGAAGAACATCCTTGGACGAGAGCTACAACAGACTTAAGGATAACGTATTGCACTTTGGCGCGCTTGGCAAAAAGGTATTGCAGGTAGAGGCGTCGATTGCAGGCGAGGGTAAGACGACTCTCGTTGCAAATCTTGGCGTATCACTTGCTTTTAATGATAAAAAGGTCGTTGTTATAGACCTTGATTTCAGGAATCCGGAAATCAGTAAGGTGTTCGGTGTAGACGAGGCAATCGGTGTGGGCGATTACGTTTTAGAGGATGCTCCTTTAGAGCCTATTATAAAAAGTACGGCGTACGGCGTAGATGTTATTACCAGAGGTCGCGTGGTTTACAACTCATCTTTTGTTTTGGATTCCAAAAAGATGGCGGAGCTTATAGACGTGCTTAAGGAAAAATACGATTTTATCCTGCTCGACTGTCCACCCGTCCTCATGATGTCGGATTATATGCATATAGCAAAGTATTCGGACGGAATATTATACACGGTTTCTGCAAATTTCGTAAAGAGATCTGCAGTAAGAGATTCCCTGGTGCTTTTAAGTAAGCTTCAAGTGCCCATTGTGGGAAGTGTTATGACCGGTGTCAACCCGAGCGATGCTTTTTACGGCTACAGTAAATGATAGAAATTTATGACTGATATACACTGCCACGTTTTGCCTTTTGTGGACGACGGCTCAGACAGCTTTGAAACATCCGTTTCGATGCTTGAGGAGCAGATTCGTCAAGGTGTGAAAAACGTAATACTCACTCCCCATTATCGCCAGGGCTTTTATTTTGCCGATGACGGTGAAATACGTAAGTGCTTTGACGAGCTGCTTGCCAAGGTAAAGGAAAGGGGTTTAAATATCAATCTGTTTTTGGGCAGAGAAATAACCGTGTACGATAACCTTGAAAAGGACGTAAAAGAGGGTAGATTTATATCGCTTGCAAATAGCAGGTTCGTATTGCTTGAGTTTCCGTACAGCACGGATACAGATATAGAGGAAATTTGCTATAAGATAAAGCTTTTGGGATACGTGCCCGTGGTTGCCCACGTTGAAAGGTATTCTTATTACCGTTCTGTTGAAAAGGTAAAAAGACTAAAAGAGTGCGGAGCGGTTATTCAAGTGAACTCTGCGCCTATCGTAAAGGCGTCGATGGCAAGCGAAAACAAGTTTGTAAAAAAGCTTTTAAAGGGAAAACTGGTCGACGTTGTTGCCAGTGATTGGCACAGCACGCGTACCAACTGTTTTCAGGATGCTTACCAAAAGGTTAAGTCAAAATATAAAGACTATGCTGATCTTATATTTGACATCAATCCAACTCATATAATAAATAGCGGGAAATAAAAGCAAAAGCCCCTGTGCATTATTACGGCACAGGGGCTTAATATTTGTTGCTGAGGGCTTGACAAAGGGAGATTTTGAACAAAAAAAAGTGGCTTACGCCACTTTTAATTATACCTTAGCAAGTTCGTCTTTAAAGGCGTTAATAACAGCGTCGATAACAGCTTGTCTTGTTTCGGTATTAATGGGGTGAGCAATATCCTTATACTCACCGTCATTGGTCTTTCTGGAAGGCATTGCAACAAAATAACCATCGTTGCCTTCGATAACTTTAATGTCGTGAATAACAAAGCAGTCGTCGATAGTGATAGAAGCTACGGCCTTAAGTTTAATGTCCTCCTTTTGTACGATACGTACTCTTACATCGGAAATTTTCATAATAAATTCTCCCAAATCAAAATATTTCCATCTATATAATACTATATATTTTTTTAGTTTTCAACAGTTTTTTAAAATTGTTAATTAAAAAAATTACTTTTTTTGCCAAATATAGCACTTTTATTCCTTTTTTATCATATTATTTCTTATGATGTTATCAAAAAAAGAATTTAAAGTGCATTTTATAGGTATTGGCGGTGTGAGCATGATGGGGCTTGCCGAGTATTTTAAATCGGTGGGCTTTACAGTCAGCGGAAGCGACAGAGCACCGTTTAATGCAATAGAAAAATTGAACAAAATGGGGATAACGGTTTACCTCGGACACAGTAAAAAAAACGTTGAAGACTGTCAGGTCGTGGTTTACAGCGACGCCATCGGCAGTGATAATGTAGAGCTTGCAAGGGCAAGGGAGCTTGGCTTGTACGTCTTGTCAAGGGCAGAGGCTCTTAATACCGTTGCCGAAAATTTCAGTGACGTGGTGGGAGTTTGCGGTTGCCACGGCAAAACGACGGTTACGTGTATGCTTGCGCATATATTCAGTTGCGCAAAAATAAGCTTTACAGCTCATATCGGGGGTAGCGACGTTAAGTTCGGCAATTTCATTATGCAAGGAAACGACGTGTTTTTAAGCGAGGTTTGCGAATTTAAGCAAAATATAAACAAATTTAACGCAGACTACGCTGTTTGCTTAAACGTCGGTAAGGACCATATGGATTGCTACGGCAGTGAAAATGAGTTGTATAATGCATATGCGAGCTTTGCAAAACGGGCGTATAAGTCGGTTATCAACAAAAAAGACAAATATTTAAGCAGTTTAAGCCTGAATAATTCAATAGGATTTTCCGATAGCGGAGAGGGTGAATTTTCAGCCAAAAACATAAGGTCTAAAAAGGGTAGATATTCTTTTGATTTGTACAAAAATAAAGAGCTTAAGGCTAAAATCAAGCTTTCGGTTTATGGACGTCACAACGTTGAAAACGCCTTGGCAGCCGCTTCGTGCGCACTCTGTATGGGTATTGATTCAATTCACGTCAAAAAAGGCCTTAATAGCTTCATAGGAGTTGCAAGAAGGTTTGAAAGAATAGGCAAGATAGGCGGAGCAGAGGTTATTGCCGATTACGCTCATCATCCTACTGAAATTGAAGCTTGCCTAAAAGCTGCGAGGGAGATATCACGAGGAGAAATATACGTTGTTTTTCAACCCCATACGTATACGAGAACGCTGTATTTAAAATCGGAATTTCTGAGTGTGTTGTCTAAAGTAGAAAATCTTTCTCTTTTTAAAACCTTTTCGGCAAGGGAAAGCTACCAAAAGGGAGGAGGTGCGTATGACTTGCACCTCTTGCTTGATAAAAGCCTGTATTTCGAGGATTTATCTGCAATGCTGTGCTATTACAAAAGCAAATTGAAAAGAAAGGATATACTGCTTGTTTTGGGTGCAGGGGATTTATACGGTATTGTCAAAAAGCATTTAAATAATCGACCTATAGAGTGATTTTTGTCAAAAAACGGTCTTGTTGAACAGGTTTTTTCCATTAACGCAATATAATTTTGATTGTTTCCAAAGCGTACTCCCATGTAGGTACCATCAGCGTTGCTGATATTATCGCCCTTCGTCAATATCTTGCAAATGCGTAATATTTACGTTAAATAAACAAACGAGCGACGGCTGACAGCCGTCGCTTATTTTATAGCTGAATATAAACAGAAAAAAGTGGCGTAGCGAATTTTCGCTACGCCACGACATTTGCGTGTAATATAAAATCAGTCTAAAAGATTTACCAAAATGTTTTGAACGGGCTTTTTGTTTTCAAAGTCGTCAACCATCTTGCCAACCTCAGCCTCTATATCCTGCATTTTAGTAACGGGTAAGGAATAAACCGAAAGGTCTATAGCCTTGTTTGCAAGGAGGTTGATAGCCGCCAAATAGTTGCCGTAGCCGTTGTTTACACAGCTCGTATTGTTCTGCTTGGACATTGCAATATTCATTGGGATTTTAAGGTTAGGGTACGAATATCCCGCAAAGACTATAGGCGCATTGTGAGATGCAATTTTATACGCCAAATCAGTGCTGATACCCGATCTTGTAAGATAAACCACGCTACTTGCAAGTCTACCGCCTGAAAGGGCGGAAATTTCTTTTTCGGGCTTATTCGAGGCAGAAACAGTATAATAAATACCTGATTTTTTAACAGCTCTTAAATTAGCCTCCTTATCGTCGATAATAATCGGTACTGCCTGATAATAAATTAAAATTTGACCCAAAATGGAGGCAAAAACGCTACCGCCTATAATTGCAACGTGCGAGCTTTTCTGAACGTTCAGCTTGTCTATTATCGAAAGGGCAAGCGCAACGTGCTCTACGTAAACTGCGTCCGCGTCCTTTACGCTTGCGGGGAGTGTAAACACGTTAGAAACGTTAGTAACTGCAAAGTCTTTTAAAAAGCCCTCTTTATTTTTGCCTGCTATACCGAAATTGTAGCAATTTTCCGGATGCCCCGTTTCGCAGGCAGGGCATTCTCCGCAGGGCTCAATCGACGATATTACTACACGGCTTCCCTTGGAAATAAAGTCGTGAGGCTGAGCGGTTTCGGTAATTTGACCGACCGCGTGTCTTACCGGTATAATAGGAAGCTGTACGTTTTTATCTTCACCGCATATATGGGCGATGTCGTCTTCGGTGATAAGCGCTCTTGTCAGCTTTACCTTAACGCTATCAAGCCCGTCTAAAAGCTCCTGGTGTTTTGTTTTTTCAATTTTACCGAACTCGGTAACCTTCCATCCAATCATAGTGACCTCATAATTGTTGTATATACCTAAAGTATATTATATAAAATTATTTTTTGCAAGTAAAAAATCAATTTAGAGTGCGAATAAAAGCAAAAGCCCGCTAAAATTTTGCAAAAAGTTTTTTTAAGATAAAATTTTTGTTTTTAAGCCGTTAAACGTTTGACACGGAGAATAAAATAATATATAATATGTTAGCATAAAAATCTTGTGAGGTGAAAAAATGAAAGCGGAATTACATCCCAATTATAAAATTGTCACCGTTCAGTGTGCTTGCGGAGAAACTTTCCAGACAGGTACTACTAAAAATGTCGATGTTATAAAAGTAGATATTTGCAGTAAATGCCATCCGTTCTTTACTGGCAAGCAGAAACTTGTCGATACCGGCGGACGTGTTGATAAATTCAAAAAAAGATACAATCTTTGATTGTAAAAGACTTTTGTCGGCTGAATTTGCCGCAAAAATCGGTTTTTCAGCCCCGAGCAGACGCGCTTGGGGCTTATTTTTTAAAAAGCCGTATTAAACTTAAGGGCGCAGACTCTTAACAAACGAATAAGATACGGCGAATGATAGAATATTCAAAAAAGGCGTTACTCCTTTTAGTTAATAAGGTATGGGTAAAAAAAGTAATTTAAAAACTAAAAAAAGCGCGTGTAAAACCTCTATCGGCGGTCAAGCCGTATTAGAGGGTGTTATGATGCGCGGTAAATCGGGTATTGCTACGGCTGTAAGAGATCCGGATGGGGTTATCCGTCTTGAGGCAGACAGATTAAAGCCCCAGGAAAAGGTTAACAAATTGGCAAAGCTCCCTATAATAAGGGGTATGGTAAGCTTTTTCTCATCTTTAGTTACGGGTACTAAAATACTTATGCGTTCTGCAGAGGTGTTTGGAGAGGAGGAAGCCTCAGAGCCGAGTAAGTTTGAAAAATGGCTCGCAAAGACCTTTAAGGTTGATATAATGAGCGTCGTTATTTTTATAGGCGTTGCATTGGGGCTTGCCTTTTCTATAGGGCTTTTCTTTGTAATACCGAATTTTATAGGTAACATTTTTGAAAAATACGTCACTCAAAAGCTTATATGGGTAAATCTTTTTGAGGGCTTAATTAGAATATTAATTTTCGTTGCATACGTTTTACTTACGTCGCTTATGAAGGATATACGAAGGACGTATATGTATCACGGCGCAGAGCATAAAACCATAACGGCATATGAAAAGGGCTTAAAGCTCACAGTTAAAAACGTAAGAAAATGCAAGCGCGTACACGACAGATGCGGCACGACCTTTATGTTCTTCGTAATGTTCGTAAGTATTTTGGTATTCTCCGTATTCGGAGCAATATTCCCTACGCTTACAAACGGGGCGCTAAAGCTTGTTTCAAAGCTTGCGCTTTTACCTTTGGTTGCAGGTCTTTCTTACGAGCTTTTAAAGCTGCTTTCCAAAACGGACAGTATTTTGGTTTACCCCTTAAAGCTTCCCGGTCTGTTAATTCAAAGAATTACCACGCGTGAGCCTGACGACGGCATGATAGAGGTTGCAATTACCGCGTTTACAAAGGTTTTAAGAATGGACGAGGATGCAAGCGAGCCGTGCTGTAAGTTTAAAGTTCCCGAAAAGGTCAGCTGTTTAACCGCCCGTATAAAGGCTATGCTTTCAGAGGGCGGTATCTACGAGGCATCCGAAGCGGAGTGGATTGTTTGCGAGGCTACTTCTTTAAAACGCGATAAGATAAATTCCGACAAGCTTGTATCTGTAAAGATGAGTGAGGATGCAGAGGAATTTGCAAAGCAAAGATTATCCGGCAGACCGCTTTGGTACGTGATTGGCACATGCAATTTCTACGGTTACGATTTAAAGGTTGACGAGAGGGTGCTTATTCCCCGTCCCGAAACCGAAGAGTTGGTTATGCACGCATTAAAGACGGTTAAGTCAACCGACAGAGTGTTAGACCTTTGCACGGGCAGTGGCGCAATAGCCCTTACAGTGCAAAAGGAGTCCGGAGCAAGAGTCGTTGCAAGCGATATTTCTGCCGATGCGCTTGCGGTTGCAAAGGGTAACTTTGAAAAGCACGGAGCAAGCGTAATTGCTATAAAGAGCGATATGTTTGCAGAGCTTAAGGGTAAATTTAACGTTATTATTTCAAATCCTCCTTACATCAATAGTGATGACATTTCTTCACTTCAGTTAGAGGTAAAGGACTTTGAGCCTATATCTGCTTTAGACGGAGGAAAAGACGGACTTGATTTTTACAGAATCATTGCCGCTCAGGCAAAAGATTATTTAGTGCAAGGCGGAGCGTTGCTTTTAGAGGTTGGCATCGGTCAGGCAGAGCAGGTTAAGGCAATGCTTTCAAAAAGCTACGCAGTAGAAATTATAAAGGATATAAATCAAATAGACAGAATTATTAAGGCGGTGCTTTTATGATAAGCAAGCTCAGTGGTATTTTAGAAAGGTTTGAAAAGCTTTCAGAGCTCGTTTCCGACCCCGACGTAATCAAGGACATAGAGCTTTGGCAAAAATACGTCAAGGAAAGAGCTGAGATTGAGGAAACCGCAAACAAATACTTAGAGTATAAAAAAATAGAAGAGGACGGCAAGAGTGCGGAGGAGCTTTTAAAAAGCGAAACAGACCCCGATATGAAGGAAATGCTCGAGGAAGAGTATTATTCCTGCAAAAAAAAGCTTGCCGAAATTACAGACGAGCTTAAAATCCTTCTTCTTCCAAAGGACCCGGACGATAATAAAAACGTAATTATTGAGATTCGCGGTGGCGCGGGTGGAGAGGAGGCTGCTTTATTTGCATACGAGCTTTACAGAATGTACGTAAAATACGCAGAATCTAACCGTTGGAAGACAGAGGAGATCGACAGTAATACTACTGAGCTCGGCGGAATAAAGGAAGTTGTCTTTTCTATAAGCGGTAAGGGTGTTTACAGTAAGCTCAAGTACGAAAGTGGCGTTCACAGAGTGCAAAGAGTACCCGATACCGAATCTCAAGGCAGAATTCACACCTCTACCGTAACGGTAGCCGTTTTGCCCGAGGCATAGGACGTAGAGGTTCATATTGAAGAAAAGGATTTAAAGATTGACACCTTCCGCTCAAGCGGTGCAGGCGGTCAGCACGTAAACAAGACGGAGTCTTGTATAAGAATGACTCACTTACCTACGGGTATAGTTGTAACGTGTCAGGACGAGCGTTCACAAATAAAAAACAGAGAAAAGGCTATGAAGGTTATGAAGAGCCGTCTCTACGATTATTACAATACACAATATCAAAGCGAATACGCTGCAAACAGAAAGAGCCAGGTAGGAACGGGTGACCGTTCGGAAAGAATAAGAACATACAACTTCCCACAAGGAAGAATAATCGACCATAGAATCGGTTATACGATATATTCCTTAGAGGATTTCCTTATGGGTAACATAAGCGATATGGTCGAGGCTCTTGCAATTGCAGACAGAGAGGCAAAGCTCTCGTCGCAAGAGGAGGATTAATGATATTATCCAAAAAGGTTGCATCGATAAAGCCGTCTGTAACACTTGAAATATCGGCAAAGGCAAAGGCACTTAAAAAAGAGGGCAAGGATATAATAGCCTTTACCGCGGGCGAGCCTGATTTCAATACTCCCGATTACATAATCAAGGAGGCAGAAAGGGCACTTGTAGAGGGTAAGACAAAATATACTCCGACAGCAGGTATTCCCGAGCTTAAAAAGGCCATTGTAAAAAAATTAAAGGCAGAAAATAATCTTGAATACAAAGAGAGTAATATAGTCGTTTCTTCAGGCGCAAAAAGCTCCTTATACCACGCGTTTGAGGCTATCTTAAACGAGGGTGACGAGGTTATAATTCCCGCTCCGTATTGGATAACCTACGTCGAGCAGGTAGGGCTCGCAGGCGGAGTGTGTAAAATTGTGAATACAGACGAAAAGTCGGGCTATAAGCTCATTAAGGAGCAATTTGAGGGAGCAATAACCCCAAAAACCAAGTGTGTTTTAATAAATTCACCGTGTAATCCTACGGGCGTTGTTTATACAAAGGACGAGCTTTTGGAGCTTGCGAGAGTTGCCGAAAAGCACAACCTTATAATAATTTCTGACGAGGTCTACGAAAAGCTTGTTTTCGACGGAGAGGAGCACGTTTCAATCGCATCCTTAACACCTTATGCAAAGGAGCATACGGTAGTTATAAACGGCGTTTCAAAAACCTACGCTATGACGGGCTGGAGAATAGGATATATGGCGTGCCCTGAGGAAATAGCAAGCGCAGTATCTGCTATGCAAGGACATACGACGAGTAACGCGTGCTCCTTTGCTCAGTACGCATCTGCAACAGCTATTGAGGGCGGTCACGAGTTTGTCGACTATATGGTCAGAGAATTTGATTACCGCAGAAAGGCGTTGGTTGAGGGCTTGAGCTTAATCGACGGTATAAGACTTGTATATCCAAAGGGTGCTTTTTACGTATTTATGGATGTTTCGGCGTTTTTCGGTAAAAGCTACCACGGAAAGGTTATTACAGGTAGCGTAAGCTTTGCAGAGGCTCTTTTAGAGGGTGGAGTTGCAGTTATACCGGGGCTTGCTTTTGGAGATGACAACAGCGTCAGACTTGCTTATACGGTATCCGGTGAGGATATTTACAGGGGAATTGATACGTTTAAGGCCTTTATAGCCGAGCTCAACTGAAAAATATATAAAAATTTTTAAAATATTTATTAAAACCCCTTGAAAAAAATATTATTTTAGTTTACAATATAAAAAAGACAAGACGGAGGACACGAGTTATGATTAAACTTGTTTACGGCCCAAAGGGCTTTGGCAAAACCAAAATTATTAAAGATAACGTCAACGCTGCTGCAAAGGAAGCAAAGGGCAACGTTGTATTTATAACCGATGAAAAGCTTTATTCGGTAGATATAGACCTTAACGTAAAATGTATTTTCACAGAGGAATACAAGGTTAAATGCGTATGTTGTTTCGCAGGTTTCGTTCAAGGACTTATTGCAGGTAACAGCGATATCGAACACATCTTTATTGACGGAATTAAGAGAATAACGGGCGAGGCAGACCTTGTTAAGTACGAGCAAATGTTTGCAGACCTTAAAAAGATTTCCGATGAAAACGACGTTGATATCGAGCTTACTATCAGCGCAGACAAGTCAGAGCTTCCAAAGTTTATGCTTGACTACATTGCTTAATTAATTCAAAAAACGAACGGCGTAGTAAAACAACTACGCCGTATTTTTTAGGCTCGGCTAATTAGCCGAGCCTAATTTTTATTAAAGATAATCTTTTTTAAATTTTCCGTCGTATAAAACGTAAGAGTAGTTAAAACCAACGTCTTTTAAAAGTAGTTTAGATTGTTCTACGAAACAATCTAGGTTTTCTTTATTGTGGCAATCGGTGTTTATCATTATTTTACCACCGTTTTTACAAATTAAGTGAAGAAGATTTATAGCAGGATAGGGGCTAGTTCTATAACCCCTTGCAATCGCCCCCGTGTTTAATTCAAAAATACAATCGCTTTTTAAGGCTTGCAAAATGTGTTTTTCTGCAAGGCTAACGTATTCGGGATTATTCAAAAACGCAAAGCCGTCTTTCTCGTCGTATTTCGTTATTAAATCAAAATGACCTATAACGTCTGGTTTGCGAGTTAATATGTAGTCGGTAAAAGTTTCAAAATAGGCTTTGGCAAGTGCAATACGGTTGCCGTCAAAGGTTTTTAAAAGGCTTTTGAAGTGTTCGTGGCCAAGGTCGATAGGCATAATTCCATTTTTGGCTTTTACGTAGTGGGAAGAGCCTAATATGTAGTCGTAGTCCTCTCTTTTTACCAATTCAAAAGCATCTTCTTCAACGCCTAAATAAATTTGAATTTTACCCTTATATTTTTGCTTTAGGCGATTTATCTCTGCAATATATTCGGCAGTATTTTTCATACAGTAAGATAGGTCGAAAGAAGTATATCCGTGACTTGAAAAACCTATTGCATCAAATCCTTTTTCAATGGCGATTTTAACAATATCTTCAGCACTATCCTTACCGTCGCAAAAGTTCGTATGAGTATGATAATTTGTTAGCATAAGCGTATTATATCATCTAATAAGAAAATTTGCAACAATATTGTAAAAAGTATAGTTTCTTTATTGACTTTTAACGTTTAATCACGTTTTTTATAGAAACATTATTATATAAAGTAAAAAATTTTGTAAAATTTGATTAAACTTTGCAAGTGGGTGCTCAGTTTATTGACAAATTGTAAAATTTGGGGTATAGTGTATAATGCTATTATATGTAAATTGGTGAGTTATGTTCGGTTACGTTAAACCCGAAAAGCCGTATCTTTATATGAAGGATGATACGTTATATAACGCTCTTTACTGTGGCGTATGCAAGAGCATAGGTAGGTCGTGCACGCAAAGCGCAAGGCTTTCGCTAACGTACGACATAGCCTTTTTCTCTGCGCTCGTTCACAATCTTTGCGATGAAGACGTTGAAATTACAAGGCAAAGGTGCGTAACCCATTGGTTTAAAAGAAGACCTATGGTAAAAAAGGGTGACAGACTTACCGAGCTTTCCGCTTTAGTCAACGTAGAGCTTGCTTACTACAAGATAAAAGACGATATTTTAGACGGCAACGGAGGAAAGGCAAAGCTTGTGTTTTTCAAGCGAGCGCATAAAAAGGCTATAAAAAAATCTCCGCAAATTTCAAGGATAATAGAAAAAAACTATCAGGATTTATTTTTACTTGAAAAGGGTAAATGTGAGATTTTAGATATGGTTTGCGAGCCCTTTTCAATGATGATGCAAGAGCTTGGAGAATATGCTGTAGGCGATAAAATTACCGAAAGCAGTAAAAGACTATTTTATTTTCTTGGCAAATGGATATATTTAATAGATGCGTTAGACGACTATGAAAAGGACGTCAAAGAGGGCAGTTATAATCCGCTTTATTATTGTTACGGCAAAAAAAACACTGTAAAAGAGCTTTTCGATACTAACGGTAAAGAGGTTTCTTACGTGTTTTCAGACGTGTTTGCAAGCTTAAAGTCTGCAGTGCAAGAGAGTAAATTCTATTTCAATAAGGATTTGATAGAAAACGTTGTTTTCAGAGGAATTCCCTCGGTAACACTTAAAATACTAAAAAAAGGAACGGATAAATATGAACGATCAGTATAAACTCTTCGGCTTGGATGAAAATTGTACGGACGAGGAATTTGAAAAAGCATATCAGGAAAAGAGAAAGGTCTATGCAGAGGATAGATTTTTAGAGGGTGAGGCAGGCAATATTGCAGCAAAAAAGCTTACTGAGCTCGATATGGCATATCGCGATTTGAAGGCAGAGAGAAGAGAAAGCTCGCGTAGCACTCAAGGAAGCTCGTCAAATGCTTTTGCAAGGGTTGAGGAGCTTATAAGAAAGGGTGATTTTCATGCTGCTCAACACGAGCTCGATGAGTTTAATGACAGAAATGCAGAGTGGCATTATCTTCAAGCCGTAGTTTTCTTCAAGAAAAATTGGAATAACGAGAGTAAAAAGCAGCTTGAAATTGCAATGCAAATGGACCCTGACAATGCTAAATATAAAAACTCGTATAACAAGCTTGAAGAGAAAATGAGAAACGAGGCTAACAAGACGTTTACAAGCTACAGCGGGGCGGAAAACGGCAACCCCTATAACGAACCGCGTCAAATGGGTGGCTCATGGTGCTGTCAATGGTGCTGCGAGATGGCAATTTGTAATATGATGCTCAACTGTTGCTGCAACAGCTGTGGCTAAGGTGAAAGATGAAGCGTTCTAAAGTAATTGCTCTGTCGGCAATATGCTCGGCATTTGCAATCATATTTATGACGGTGGGCGCGTTCGTACCCGTGTTTGATTATTCTGCTATATTTATGGCGAGTATGTGCACGATGGTTCCTCTTGCAAAGAAAAGCTGGACAGGCGGTCTTATGACGGGTATGGCAACGGTAGCTCTTTCGTTTATATTTTTCTTTGGTACGAACCCTGCTATGGTTGTAACCTACGCAATATTTTTCAGTGCGCATCCAACGGTCAGCTGGTTGCTAAAAGAAAAAAAGCTCAATAAGGTGTTGGCAATGGCAATAAAAGCCGTTTGGTTTGTAGGCGCATTATTGCTCATATACCTGCTTTTTAGCAGTTTCTTGTTTGAAAGCAGTATATTAAATAACGAAACATTTAAAAAATATGCATATTTAGTCCTTGCAGTAGGCGGAGTAATTCTTTTTGTGGTATACGATTTAATTATGACCTATTTCCAAACTGCAATCGATAAAACTATAGAAAAACTCAAGATTTAGTGGTGTATCATGGTAAAAAACGAAGAACGTGTGGGCATAGTAAGCCGTCTCGGGTCTAACGGAGAGGGCGTTTTAAAAGACGGGGATTTTACCGTCTTTGTGCCGTACGCACTTCCTAACGAAAAAATTAAATATAGAGTTCTTAAGGTCAAAAAGAACGTTGTATTTGCAAAGGTTGTAGAGGTTTACACCCCCGCAGAGGAGAGGGTAAGACCGGCTTGCTCGGTTTACGAAAAATGTGGCGGTTGCCAGCTACAGCATTTAAAGTACAAGCTCCAACTAAAGCTAAAAAGCAAAATAGTAAAGGAGTGCTTTTCTAAAATTGCTTTTATAAACACAAGCGTTCCTATGACGGAGAGAAGTGAGCTGGAATTCGGTTACAGAAACAAACTGCAACTCCCTGTCAGGGCGGAAAACTTTGGTTGTGAGATTGGTTTCTTTGCTCTTGGCAGTCACAGAATTGTACCTATAAACAGCTGTCCTATTCAACCGGAGTGGTGTACAAGAATTATAAAAGCCGTAAAAAAATACGTTAAGCTTAACAACGTTTCAGTCTATAGCGACAAGGTTGGCTTTGGGCTTTTAAAGCACGTTGTGGTAAGGGCGGTTGACGGTAGACTTTTAATAACCTTTGTAATCAATGGCGACACGCTTCCTTACGTTAACGAGCTTATAGCTATACTTAAGGAGTATTTTAACGACTTCAGCTTATTTGTAAACATAAACAAGCTTGGCAATAACGTAATACTTGGCGACAGGTTTATTTGCCTTTTCGGTAGGGATAAGGTTATGACAACCGACTGTGGAATCAAATACGAAATGGGACCGGAGTCGTTTATGCAGGTAAACGATAACGTAAGAAGACGTATTTATCAGGAAACTGTAAAAATTTCGGGTGTGGACGAAGAAACCGTTGTTATCGATGCTTATAGCGGTGCAGGTATGCTTACTGCGATTTTTGCTCAAAGGGCTAAAAAGGCAATAGGTATAGAAATTATTAAAGAGGCAGTTGACTGCGCAGATTCTTTAAAAAAGATAAACGGTCTGTGGGATAAGATGGAAAACGTTTGCGCTCCGTGTGAGGATGCGTTGCCGGTAATATTAGAAAGAGAAAAATTAACGGGAGCTAAAACAGTTCTGATTTTAGACCCGCCAAGACAGGGCGTAGACGAAAAGCTCATAAACGTTATAAAAGAGGCTAAGCCCGAAAAAATCGTGTACATATCATGCTCACCGCAAACCTTAGCGCGTGACGTAGGTCTTTTAACAGACACCTTGAAAAGAGAGGGTAACGACCTTATTAAAAATAACGAACCAAATCCCATTTATGAGCTTACAGAGGTTAAGCCGTATGATATGTTCCCCCAAACCAAGCACGTGGAGACGCTCGTTTGCCTTGCTCGCAAGGTGTAATGAAAAATGATAAAACGCCCATACCGTGTGCTTGCATACGGGCGAGGGCGTTTTGCAATTTTTAATGTGTTGTAGAAGACAACGAAACGAGAGCCGTAACGTGTTTGAGTCCGCCGTCGGCGGGAGACGAACTTACATTCGCGCAAGCGGATATATTTCCCCCAAACCAAACATGTCGAGACGTTAGTATGCTTGTCCAAAAAAACGGAAAAACATATCAACATTGACGTTGAGTTCGGCGAAGGCGAAGGGCAAGTGTCGCTCAAAAAACTTCAAGAAGAATTAAACGAGCAAAAACCTAAAAAGAAAACGATGTATAAGGATATACAAACGTATATCGAAGAAAAGTACGGTTTCAAAGTGCATACAGCATATATTGCAGAAGTGAAGCGAGATTTGGGCTTACCTATGTATGATGCGCCGAACGCTGTAGAAGAATTAAAACGTCCGCGTTCGCATCCAACGACTGAAATGGTAGAAGCAATCAAAGACGCTTTGAAATATTTTGCGATAATTTAATGTAAAAAATTTTAAAGAAAGACAGATTTCTTTTCAAAGAAGTCTGTTTTTTATTGAATTTTTTGCCATAATGTGCTATAATATGACATATTAAGAATGAATATGGAGGAAAACGCATGACTCTGTCACAGAAGGTAAGATACATAAGAGCCGAGAGATTACTAAGCCAACAGGAATTTGCCGATGCGGTGGGCGTTTCCTATTCAACCGTCAGCCG
>JAFVQT010000042.1 GCA_017504655.1 Clostridia bacterium
CTCACGAGCCTTGGTGTGCTCGCATCTAATCCTTTAATTTAAAGGCTTATATACTTCGCAAAAGAGCGTTTCTGCTTTGCACCCCAAACCCCGATGACCACAGAGGTCTATCGTGTCTTGTGTTACAAAGCGAGCCTTCTTTTGCTCGTATCTAATCCTTTAAAACTCACTTGATATAGGTACGGGTGCGACAGGGGTGGAGCGTTACGCTCCCTCGTATCTAATCCTTTATTTAAAGGCTTATATACTTCGCAAAAGTGCGTTTCTGCTTTGCGCCCCAAACCCCGAAAACTCACTTGATATAGGTACGGGTGCGACAGGGGTGGAGCGTCACGCTCCCTAATCCTTTAAAACTCACTTTGTAGGAGCGAATAAAGGCAATGGGTGGAGCGTCACGCTCCCTAATCCTTTAAAACTCACTTGAAAAAAGTTGCCAAAAAATAACACACTCTTAAGTACCTCTCAAAATTAAAAATCTAAAGGGATTACTCAATATGAATTATCTCGATACTTTATACCGCGCGTTTTTAGAATATCGCAAAGAAACTAAAGATAACAACGCCCTAAAAAAGCAAAGAAAATCTATTATCAGGGCAAACGAAGCGGAAGACAAAATTGAAATAACCCAAACAAAATGTATAATCGAAAGCGACTGGATTGAGGCTATCGAGCAGGGATTGGACTACGTTGACAAAGCCATCAGAGAAGAAAGGCAGTTTATCCGTTCTAACGGTGAGGTCGTTCCTATCGAAAAGGCTAAAAACGTAGGCAAGGAATCCGTAGAGCATTTAGCACGCCACAGTCAGTATCTCACTAAAGAGCCCGAGGAGGGCGGAGATATTATTCCCGACCAGATTTATACGGTTGAAAGGCTTACCGATTATGCAGTGTACGAAAACAGATTTTTGTACATGCTTCTTTGCTATTTGCGTGATTTTATTGCGCTGAGATATAACAAAATCTTAGATCTTACCAACACCTATAGCGGAAATATGA
Source organism: Clostridia bacterium (assembly GCA_017504655.1). Lineage (GTDB taxonomy): Bacteria > Bacillota > Clostridia > Christensenellales > Borkfalkiaceae > UBA10281. The sequence goes on from JAFVQT010000042.1 coordinate 997, forward strand.
CCATGAATAAGTTAATTCTCTCCGATAAATCGAGGATTAACTATTCTGTCACGCTCAAAGAGGAGAGAAAGGACGACGAGTATTTAAAAACTCACAACGAGTCTAAGGATATAATAAGCAGAATCGACCTCATTTACAAAATCGTAATGAGATTTTTGGCAACCCCTCTTATGGACGAGGTGTCAAAGGCTCCAATGCTCCGTCCTCCAATAACAAAGACCAACGTCTTAAAGATGAACAACAACTTTAAGCATGCCGTTGCGTTATACGAGTTTGTCACAAGCTACAACAAAGACGGTTTTACTATTGAAAAGAGCGTTAAGACGATTCATCCGTTTAGCGAAGAGCTTGCCGACGAAATGTCAGAGTCAGTCATACTTTCTTCCTTCCTCACCTATTATCACGGCTTAGGTATCAAAGATTATCTCAAAGAAAATTATGAAGAAGAAAACCGTGTGAGAAGAGAGATCGAGGCAAAGAAAAAAGACGAGCTTATCAAAAGGCTTCAGCGTCAGGTTAAAGAGCAGGGTGGCGACCCATACGAATATATCTTAGAGCTTGAAGACAGGATGCGCTTTTTAAGGGAGGACTGCGAGGAATTTGCAAGGGTTCGTGCGGATTTGGCGGTCAAGGTATCCGAGAACGAAGATTTGAGAGTTCAAAAGGCTCAGCTCGAAACGGAAATAATAAACGTTAAAAAGGAATACGACGACAGGATTTACGAGTTAATACAGTCGCATAACAGCGAAATAGAAAATATTCACTTGGCTAACAGCTTATTCGTTGAGCAGTTAAGACAGGAGCATATAGCAACCGTAGATCATATGAAGCAGCTCGAGCAAGAAAATATCGAGCGCATAAATATTGAGCATGCAAACGAGATAGACGAGATAAAGACGTCTATGGGCGAAACGATAAAGGAGCTGAGAGAAAAGGCTTCTGCGCTCAGCTTAGAGCTTGCTCAGACCATCAGCGATACCAAGGCTCAAATTCAACAGCTTCGCAATCAGCACGCCTACGAAATCGGCGTAATGAAAAACGAAACGCAAGAAAAGGTCAATTCGTATAACAAGCTTTGGGAGGATCACACTCTTCTTAAGGCAAGGTACAATGCAGTCAGAAAGGAATCCGGTAAGATGACGGACCCCAAGGAGTTTGCAACGAGAGAGGCCTTTGATGATATTGAGCATCAGTACAACGTATTCAAAAAATTCTTCAAGGGCGAATGGCGCGAGATGAAAAAGCGCATAAGAAAAGACGTTTTTGACGGTTTCGGTCAAGAGCTTAAGGAAGAAATGGCAAATAAAGACGGAAAAAAGACCTCCGAGCAATCGCAAGTAAGCGTTCAAGACGAGGTCGCTGCCACAAAAGCAGAAAATCTTTCCGATAGCATAAGCTTAGAAAAGAGAAGTTCAATTTTAGATAAACACGAGCCAGAGGCAGAAAATCTCTCCGGCGGTATTAGCTTAGAAAAGCCTGATGCAAATAAAGCTCCTTCAAGCGGTATAAGCTTAACTAAGGGCGTAAATCTTGATAAGAGCAAGGGTGAGGCTAAGGTGTCACTTGATAAAGGCAAGGTAAGCTTAGACAAGGGTGAGGAAAGACAAGTCAAAAGCTCGGCAAGGGTAGATTTAAACAAACGGGGCACGGTAGACGGCAATGAAGAAGAATAAGAAAGTAAAAAAATTATATATTGTACTATTGCTTGTCGTCGTCGTTGCAAGTATTATGCTGGCGATAGCCGTAAGCAGTGTAGATAATCAGGGATTGCTTGCAATCAGAAAAGAGGTTCTGTACGTTATAGCTGCCTTTTTGATGATTGTGCCAATAGCCATATTGGTGATTTCTCTCATCGCGCTGTTAGGTGGCAAGCAAATAGTTGTGGAAACTGCAATTATTCCCGACCTTGGCGTTAATCAACCTCAAGCTGCAAGTCAGACGCAAAAAGAGAAAAAAGAGCCTGTAAACGCAGAAGGCAGACCGATAGGAAGATTCAGCACCTTAATAAAGCTTGACGAAAACAGAAAGAGCTTTAAAAGGGCAGGCTATGACAAGCACGTAACCTTGCAAAATCTGTGCGAGAATTTTAGAAACTATGCGGCAAGGCACTTAAGA